>NZ_CP062163.1:2555000-2635000 GCF_014844095.1 Brevibacillus sp. JNUCC-41
TGGTGATTTAGTCATAGGAGATGAGGATGGTGTAGTTATTGTTTCACCGGTTGAAATTGAAGAGGTATTTTCCAGGGCGGAGAAAAAATTAGCTTATGAACAAAAGCGTCTCGAAGAAATAGCGGAATATGGAAGTAACCGTAAACAAGGTGTTACAGAAGGAAATATTGAACCTTGCTGGTTGAAAAGTGAAATAGGGAATTTCAACAAGTGACGTAAGATGCTATGGTACTAAAATCAACTACTTGGTAGTCAGTAATTGGCTATAGAAATAATTAGGCCCAATACTTGGATTGGGCTTCTTTTGTTGTTCTATTTTTAGGAAAAGCTGGTACTATTTATTAGGGGATCTGCCAGTAATATAATATGATAGAGGAACATATTTTGGATGGGGGACAAGAAGCTGGAAGTCTGTTTGTGCCATACTTGTACAATGAATAAGGGGATGTGCGAATGTTTTCTACAGCTATTGGATGGTTTCGGTTTATTACAATAATTGAGGGAATCTCATATGTTCTATTGCTTGCCATTGGCATGCCCATTAAGTACATATTGGATATTGGGGAAGCAACACTCATTTTAGGCAGCATCCATGGTTTCTTATTTGTCGTGTTTGGGCTTTTATTACTTTATGTGAGCGTCATATCAAAATGGTCCTTTTTAAAAATGGCGATGATTTTCATCGTTTCATTCATCCCATTTGGGAATTTTGTAATCGACCGCCGGCTATTGAAGCAAAGTTAAATGATAAAGATCCATGCCCTAATACTTTACCTTTTGAAAAATCAAAAAAAAACGTCTTTCCATTTAAATGGAAGGCGTTTTTTTTTGGATTTAAGCTTGCTGTAAGGTTGGGACAAAGATGCTGTAAGAATGAGCATGTAAAGTATAAGTATCAACAATACTGAAGAGGTGAAACAAATGGAACCATTATTAAAAGTGGAAAATATAAAAAAAACATATGGTAAATCAAGCGCTGCCTACACAGCGTTGGAAAATATATCTTTTGACATTCATGAAGGGGAGTTTGTAGGGATCATGGGACCTTCTGGAGCGGGGAAATCGACGTTGCTCAATATGCTGGCAACCATTGATTCGCCGACTGAAGGGAAAATATTCATGAATGATACGAGCATTCACGATATGAAAGGGGCGGACTTAACGGATTTCAGACGTGATAATCTTGGTTTCATCTTCCAGGATTACAATTTGCTCGACTCATTGACTGTGAAGGAAAATATATTATTACCACTGGCTATTGCGAAAGTCCCAGCGAAAGAAATTACTAAATTGGTGAATCGTATTGCTAAAGTATTTGGGATTGAAGCTTTATTAGCTAAATATCCTTACCAAATCTCCGGTGGGCAAAAGCAAAGAACAGCTGCTGCAAGAGCGCTTGTGACAGAGCCTGCATTGATCCTGGCTGATGAGCCAACAGGTGCACTTGATTCAAAATCAGCAACAGGCCTTCTGGAAAGTTTAAGTGAACTAAATGAAAAAAATAATTCGACCATCATGTTGGTGACACATGATGCATATGCCGCAAGCTTCTGCCGGCGGATCATTTTCATCAAGGATGGAACGCTTTCTACAGAAATTTATCGCCGTGGCCAATCACGTAAAGCTTTCTTCCAAGAAATTATGGATGTCCTTGCAACAATTGGAGGTGAGGTAGATGACGTTATTTAGTCTGGCGAGGAAAAATATTGCCCGGAACCTCTCCCAATATTTTATATATATCGCATCCATGGTATTTAGCATTATCATCTACTTCACATTTGTAACATTAAAATATAGCGATACAGTTGCAGAACAAACGGCTTCATCACAGAAATTAGATTCATTGATGAGTGGTGCGGCAGTCATCCTGATTTTCTTCGTTGCCATTTTTATTGCCTATTCCAATTCATTCTTTATGAAAAGGCGTAAAAAAGAAGTGGCATTATATGCATTGCTTGGCGTACGTAATCGTCAGATTGGTTTTATGCTCTTCTTTGAGAACCTATTGCTAGGTTTGGTTTCATTGGTTGTGGGGATTTTACTTGGATTTCTTTGTTCAAAAGGGTTCATGACGATTTTGATCTATTTAATGGGCTATGATGTCATGGCACCATTTACATTTTCGGGATCTGCAGCTTTGAACACCTCTATCGTATTTCTTATGATTTTCTTGGTGACATCATTCCAGGGCTATCGTTTGATCTATCAATTTAAACTAATTGATCTCTTCCATGCATCGAAAAAGGGGGAAGCTGCACCGAAGCCATCGATGATTGTAGCCTTTCTGGGAATTTTCCTGATTGTCATGGGCTATTGGTTGGCGATGCAAGATATTTTTACTTCTAAAGTATGGGAAAAGGTCGGCTTTTTAATGACGGCACTCATTATTTTGACAACGGTTATTGCCGGTACGTTTTTATTGTTTCATAGCGTGACGGGCTTTGTTTTGGCCATGATCAAGAAAAATGAAAAATGGCTATGGAAAGGCCTGCATCTGATGACGATTTCGCAACTACTATATCGCATACGGGGGAATGCACGTACATTGACCGTAATTGCGGTGTTAAGTGCTACAACGGTAACGGCTGGCGGTGCGGTTTATGGTCTTTATTATAACGCGAATGACCAAGTTATGACCGTTGATCCGAATACCTTCATGTATCAGCAAACGGATGCAAAAAGCGATCATCAAGTCAGCGATGTATTGCCAAATACAAAGTATGATGAAAATGTCGAAGCACTATCTGTCACATTTAATACGAAAGAATTGAATAATGGATCGGCATTCGATAGCTCGGATAAAAGGATTTACACGATAATCGATGAAAGAACATATAACAAATTAGCAGAAGTGCAAGGCAAGGAAGCACTGCATGTGAGTAATGAAAAAGCAGTCATTTTAGATATTGGATATGACAAAAGATTCTCACCTGAATACAAGGACAAGACCATCAGGACAGAAAACAACACGGCAATCACATTCCAAAGCTTTAAAACACAAACCGTTTTAAATGCCGGAACAGCAGGCATTGCAGTGGTCGTATCGAATGAGCAATTTAAATTATTGCAAAAAGAAGGGGAAGCGCTAAAATATCGTGTCATCGGTGTTGATCAAGCTTCCACGGATTTATCGGAAAAAATTGCAACAAAAGTGCCTGAAGAAGCGCTATTTTCCAGTGCCCCTCAAGATTTCCAAACAAGCATCGAAAGTGTCGGCTCATTGCTCTTTATCGGAAGTTTTCTTGGTCTGGTTTTTTTAGCAGCAACAGGCAGTATCATTTACTTTAAAGTTCTAACGGAAGCAGAGGAAGATAAAACACAATACAATATGCTTCATAAATTGGGCGTTAACGCAAAAGAAATGCGGAAATCCATTGCCTCACAAGTGCTTGTAATCTTTTTCGTTCCACTGGCAGTGGGGTTATTACACAGTGCGGTTGCTTTAAAAGCCTTCTCGGGCTTATTGATGATGAATCTAGCAAAACCTGTGATGATCTGGATGGTCGCTTATACGGTTATTTACGGAATGTATTATATCTTAACGGCAGCTTCCTACAATCGTATTATCATACAAAATAATAAAACAGAAGGATGATCGAAGTGAAGAAATTTCTTATGGTAGTTGGCATTTTGTTTATACTTGGAGCAGCAGGAGTCATCGCGCTTACTAAAATCGACTTCAACCGCATGAATGCGGACAATTATTATTTGCAAATTACAGAGGATGGGGTACAACATGAAACCAAACTGGATGATGGTTCGGTGATGACGTACTATTCTTATAAACTTGACGCCAAAAATGCAGATGGTGAAACGATTCCGCTTGAATTCACGGCACAAAAAAATCTTCGGAAAGATGCTTACTTAAAGATGTACGTGAAAAATGGTGATGAAGTTTCGTCATATGATGAAGTGAAATTCGAAGACATTCCAAAAAAGGCACAAACAAAATAATAGGAATGAAGGGCTGTCTTGAAGTTGAGGACAGCCCTTTCTCTGCAAGAAAAATACTTATAAAAGTATCGTGATCGTGGTTCCTTTATTTTCAATGCTAGTCAAATCTATTTTACCTTTATGAGCCAGGATGATGTCCCTTGCAATGGCCATTCCTAAACCGGTCCCATGTGTGCTTGCAGTATTCGTACCTCGATAGTAGCGTTCAAAAACCTGTTCTAAATCTTTGGCGGGAATACCGCGGCCATTATCGGCAATGGTAATTTGGGTATGCAGTTCTGATTGTGGACCAATATCATCAATTTGTATTTTAACAACGACATTTTCCAGGTTATGTACGAGTGCGTTATAGATAAGGTTAAAAATCGCCCGTTTCAGTAATTTTTTATCCACTTTATGTGTTGCTTTGTCCACATTTGCCACGAACTCAACCTGTTGATCACCAAATTGTGAATCATTTAAAAGCTCGATCGTCATTTCTTTTATGAACCCAACGATATCAACATCTTCAAATTGCAAAGGAAGTCGTTGGTTGCGCAAACGCATCGTTAAATTCAGATCATCCAATAAATCTTTCATATAAACGGACTGTCTATTAATAATGGATGTAAACTCATACAATTCCTGTGGAGTTAATGCAGTGGCGTTATCTTTCATCAATTCTGTATAACCATGGATGGAAGCAAGTGGTGTCTTCATGTCATGAGAAATATTGCTAATCCATTCCTCACGCATTTGGTCTAGTTGATCACGTTCTTTCTCATACTGATCCAACTTCACCGATAGTTCATTCATATTACGAAATACATCTTCATAAACGCCTTTTGGTATGTTCATTTTTTTAAAGCGCCGCTCCCGAAGCTGCTGAATTCCTTCTATTAATATGTTCAGCGGACTCGTTAATTTTTTTCCAAATAAGAATCCAATGACTAATGCAATGATGATATCCACGATTAAAAATATTACAAGTAAGATGTTAAAGTTCTTAAAAACTTTTTCATAATCATAGGTTATTACATAGCGGCCAATTTTCTGTTCCTTAACTCCTACAAAATAGCTGAAATTATGGGCTTCGCCGACAAAAACAGTCGTCTCTGCATCAATTTCCTTATACTTATACATTTGGACGATTTCAACGGGAGAATATACGGTTTGCAATTTTTGAGGTGTATAAAAGGCTGCAACTTGCTCACCCTCATCATTCAAAAATTGTATCCAGGCGTTATTGCTCCGCAGTTTTTCCAGCCCTTCTTCATTTACGATCGGTTTGTTATCTATTAGTTCCACATATTGTGAAAATGTTCTGCTAAAGTTTTCAGCAGAAACTTCTTCTGCTTCGAAATTATGCATGGCTCGATAAATGAGAAGGGATAAAAGTAAAATTGTATTTACAATCCCTACGATTACAACAATTGTCACAACGGATCCTAAAAAGCGCCGTGTCAATTTCCACTTCATTTTGTTTCACCCTTGGTTTGTAATTTATAACCAAGCCCTTTAACGGTTATTAAAAAAGAAGGATTTGAAGGGTCAGTCTCGATTTTTTCGCGTAAACGACGAATATGTACCATTACTGTATTATCAGAGCCAAAGAAATCATCGCCCCACACATGTTCAAATAAGGTTTCCTTGCTTAAAATCTGATTTGGATGATGCATAAAACAGCTCATTAGTCCGATTTCTTTAGCTGTGAGCTCAAGCGTTTTGCCATCCTTTTTCACTTCATTTTCATTTGCACTAAGCTCAAATGGCCCAACTTGCCGTTTTTTCGGAACGGCCTTTTCCTCTGAAAAGCCCGCACGTCTCAGCTGCGCCTTTACTCGATATGCCACTTCTTTCGGACTGAATGGTTTGGTAATATAATCATCCCCGCCAATCGCCAACCCTAGAAGCTTATCAATTTCCTCATCCTTTGCCGACAAAAATAAAATGGGTACATTCGACACTTCACGAATTTGCTTGCATAAATCATAGCCTTCACCATCAGGCAGCATAATATCAAGCAAAACCAGTGATGGATCGAACTCCTGAAACTTTGCCCACCCATCCGCAATCGTCCCCGCCGTAACAATATTCGGGATACCTTCTTTATGTAAAACTGTCTCCATGAGACGTGCCAAATCTTCTTCATCGTCAATAATTAAAATCCACTGATCATTCGACATTCTGCTACCTCCCAAACATCAATCATACCCTACAGTATAGAGTACCCCTAAAGGGGAGGAAAGATATTTAACGAACTCATTCATTATTTTCACGAAACAAAGCGGAAAAAACGTAAGTGCCATTACCTGAAAAATCACTGTGAATTTCAGGATTCTGATGCCTGTCTTTATTTAGTTAAGGCAGTTTCGGAAAGAAGAGCGTACTTCATACTGATTTGGTAAAGGTTGTATGATAAACTGTTTAAAGTATTGTTAGGAAGATTATGCTAAGTAATATGATTAAGGAATTCGTTGCTGTTCTTTTGACCCAAACCTTTAATTAAGTATGCAGCGAATGTGGAAGAATAAAAGGAGAAAAAATAATGGAAACAAAAAAGGTGTTACCCGTTCTTTTTTTAGTGATGTTTTTAGTCATGGTCGGATTTGGGATCATCATTCCCGTCATTCCGTTCCTTGCCGAAAAGGTTGGTGGCAGTCCTACTGAGCTTGGTCTTTTAATGGCTGTTTATTCATTAATGCAATTATTCTTTGCCCCGATGTGGGGACGTATATCTGACCGGATAGGACGGAAGCCTGTCATGATTATCGGGATTGCTGGATTGGCCCTTTCGTTTTTCATCATGGCCTCGGCAGATTCCTTATGGGTATTATTTGTAGCCAGGATCATTGGCGGGATTTTGTCATCGGCAAACATGCCAACCGCCATGGCGTATGTGGCTGATATTACGACGCCGGAAGATCGGGGAAAAGGGATGGGAATAATCGGGGCCGCTACAGGGCTTGGATTCATCTTCGGACCTGCGATTGGCGGGGTATTCTCCAAATCAAGTTTGAACTTACCGTTTTACATTGCAGGAATATCCTCTTTGATTACTTTATTCTTAGTGATTGCGATACTAAAGGAATCACATACGGTTGAAAAGAGAGCCCAACAGTCAATAAATAAAGAGTCCATGTGGAAAGCTTTTAAAGGGCCACTTAAAACCATGTTCTTTCTGCAAATGATCGTCACCCTTTCAATGGCAGGACTCGAAACGACTTTTGCCTATTTTGCAGCCAAAAAGGCTGATATAAGTCTTGTACAATTAGGCTATATCTTTATGATCATGGGGTTTGGCAGTGCGATCGTTCAAGGTGGATTGGTGGGTAGGATGACAAAGAAATATGGAGAAGGCGCGGTTATCCGAATGGGAATCATTCTGTCGGCAGTTGGTTTCATTCTCATCCTGTTCTCTTCCGGTTTTTGGACATCGGCGATCTTCCTGACTATCTTCGGATTGGGTAATGGGTTCATCCGGCCGGCAATTTCGGCACTGCTGACCAAAAGTTCCATGACCGGCCATGGCAGTGTCACTGGCCTGCTATCTTCCTTCGACTCGTTCGGCAGGATTGCGGGTCCCCCGATCGGCGGTTGGTTATTTTCGATTTCGATTGAATTACCTTTTATATCCGGCGCCATCCTTTCCGTTTTTGCTTTGATTCTTTTTCAGTTATACCATGCACGGAAACAGACTGAGCAGGTCCAAGTATCTCATTAGTTTAATGATATGCAAAACCCCCATTTCCAAAAATGGGGGGAGTCGTGAGCGGTGCTTGAATAGCACCGTTTTTTATTGAATCATATTGAGGAATTTACGTGTACGCGCTTCTTTAGGATTTGTGAAAATTTGCTCGGGTGTTCCCCGCTCCATTATTTTTCCTTCATCCATGAAAATGACTTCGTCGGCGACTTCACGAACGAAACGCATTTCATGGGTAACCACGATCATTGTCATTCCTTCTTCTTTCGCCAGGTCTTTCATGACCTGTAGCACGTCTCCGACTAGTTCGGGGTCTAAAGCGGACGTGGGTTCATCGAATAGCATGACTTTAGGCTCCATGGCCAGGGCCCTTGCAATTCCGACTCGTTGCTGCTGTCCGCCGGACAATTGAAATGGATAAAAATCGATTTTTTCACCTAAGCCCACTTTTGTAAGCAGGGCAGCAGCCGTTTCTTTCGCTTGATGTTTGGCTATATTTTTTACAATGATGGGGCCTTCCATTACATTTTCCAATGCTGTTTTATGGGGGAAGAGGTTATAGCTTTGGAAAACCATCCCTGTCAAACTGCGAAAAGATGTAATTGAATTTTTTTTAACGGGTTTTTTGAAGTCCATTACGGTTTCATCGATTTCAATCGTCCCGTCCGTGGGTACTTCAAGGAGATTCAAACACCGAAGAAAGGTTGTTTTACCTGAACCCGAAGGACCGATCAATACAATGACTTTACCTTGCTCCACTTCCAAATCGATGCCCTTTAGTACGTCAAGGTCACCAAATGATTTATGAAGATTCTTAATGTTGATCATGTTAAAATCTCCTTTAACTACTGCGGTTCTTATTTTGCTACATAACGATTAAGTCTCTCCTCTAAACTTCCTTGAATGAAAGATAGAATGGTACACAAAATCCAATATAAAACAGCTGCCTCTATGTATAGTAGTAGAAATTCATAGTTTTTTGCAGCGATTTCCTGGGCTTTACGGAATAATTCCGTTACAAGAATGAGTGATGCAAGCGATGTATCTTTTAAAAGGCTAATGAACGTATTGGATAATGGGGGGATGGATACCCGAGCTGCTTGCGGCAAAATGATGCGCTTTAAAGCTTGGGTATATGTCATCCCGATTGAATAGCCTGCTTCCCATTGCCCTTTTGGTATCGATAAAATGGCTGCTCGTATAATTTCCGAAGCATATGCTCCTACATTTAAAGAGAATCCTATAATAGCCGATATGAAAGGATCGATGGTTACACCTAAATTTGGAAGTCCATAGAAAATGATAAATAATTGCACAAGTAAAGGTGTCCCGCGGATGATTGACACATATACACGCGCAATTATTTGAAGAATTCTCATGGAAGATAATCTAGCCAATGCTGTGAGTACAGCGAGAACAAGGCCGAGAACGAATGTGATCAATGTTAGTGGAATCGTATATTGAATAGCTCCCTCTATCATTGGATAGAGGGAGGTTTGAGCGATGGAAACAAGCTGGTTCATACGCTCGGGGTCCGTGAAAATATTACTTAGGAGAAACATCTTCGCCAAACCATTTATCCGAGATTTTCGCGTACGTGCCGTCGTCTTTCATTGCTTTAAGTGCTTTATTTACTTCTTCCACTAATTTGCCGCTGTCTTTTCTGAACATTAAACCACTGGCGACTCCGCTTTCTTCCTCATCAGCGACTTTGATAGGTGCATCCGGATGTTGCTTTTTATAATCAAGGTACGATAATTTGTCATTGATCGTCGCATCTACACGTTTAGAGCCAATAAGCTGTATGGCTTGAGAAAATCCTTCAATGCCTGTAACTTCAGCACCATGTGATTTGGCTAGATCATTGTAATTACTCGTTAAAGATTGTGCAGAGGTCTTACCTTTCAAATCATCGAAGGATTTAATATCCGAATTATCTTTGTGTACAAGCAATACGGCCCCTGATTGAATATATGGGTCAGAGAAATCATATTTCTTTTGACGGTCTTCATCGATGCCCACTTGGTTTGCGATCATATCAAAACGTTTAGCATCCAAGCCTGCAAACATGCCGTCCCATTGTGTTTCCTTGAATTCAGCTTTCACTCCAAGGCGTTTTGCCACTTCTTTAGCAATTTCAACATCAAACCCCGTTAGTTTATCTGAATCATCGTGGAATGTGAAAGGAGGGTATGTACCTTCAGTTCCAACAGTTAATACGCCATCTTTTTTGACTTTATCATATAGACTTTCTTGTGATGAAGATTTATTGCCGGTATCGTTTGCCTCATTTTTGTTATTGGTACCACAAGCGGTAAGTACAACCGTGAAAGCTAACAATAGCGATAAAAGTGCAACCATTTTTTTCATTTTGGTAAACCTCCTAGTAATCTGATAGGGATTGATACTCTGTGATACTATACAAGAAAAGGAAAAAAGTCAATGAAAATAACTTACATCATTAGTGTTAATGAAACTTGGTGAATTATACGGATTTTCGCGCATTGAAGTGAAATAATAATAAAAGAAAGATGCATCTTTATCCGAGGAAGGATTTTAAAGAAAAGGAAGGGCATTAAGAATCCAAGGAGACAAAAAGCCCCTCATCCACATGATTATCAGCTAAGTGGAAAAGGGGTTTTTTGGGCCATCGAGAACTATTGCAAGATTGTTTTTAACTTAGTGTTTATCATGATTCCTATCCTCTACGCTGACGAAAATAGGGTTCGAATAGAACCAAAGGTCTTTATAGTTACGTTTGTTTATTTCCGAAAAACGCGTTTCGTTATCCTCGATTTCAGTCTTTTTATCGATCAGCGGTTCCCCGTCCATCGTTTCTCCAGAGACATTTTCCCCTAGGTTCGTGCCTCTCAAACGGAAATATTGATCCTTATTCGCTTTGACTTTGTAAGTGATGGTATGAAAACCATCGCGATCGGTTTTCCAGTCTTTACTTGTAAAGCGTTTAACCACTTTTGTCGTATCATTGGTGGCTTTATTATAAGCAGGTGTTCCAGGAACTGCTTTCCCGGTTACTTCCCCCGAAATTAGGTCCACGTGATCCACTTTGACGGGGTCCCCGTTGTTGTTCTTTTGGGGGCTCTTAAATCGGATGGTGATCTTGACCATCTGACCCTCCTTTACCTTAAGGTCCCCGCCCATATCAACCGTGTTGTTCCCATTTTCAACTTGGAAATTAAGGGCATCGATCAAGTCACCAAAAACGGAGAAGGATTTCCCAGATCGCATGCCGTCAAGGACGGATTTTATTGATGAGCCATTTACCCATGTATAATTCTTGGAATATTCTCCTGGCCAGTAACCGCTGGAGTATAGGCGATTTTCACTGATTTCGAAATGGGAGTCCGAATTGGAAAAATTCCAGAACTTACGACCTTCCCCAAGAAGCGCATCCCATGCACCTCCTACCTTAGCAAGCATGTAATCGGATCCGCCATAGGTCCGGTTTTCCGGTGTTGTCAGATTTAAACCGCCTCTATCTGGCTCCATCTGGTTACCTGGCATACCTTCAAATCCGAACATGACATCCGGGGCGATATTGTTGAAGTCACGAAAATCAGAAATGTTGTACACCATTTTTCTTGATGGGTGGTTCAATATGGCATAACTTGTATGCTTATAATTTTTCTCAAGCCATGCCAATGCTGTTCGGGCATCCTCGGATGTCTTATTGGCTCTTTGATCCTGTGCTTTCCAAACGGCTACATCCTTAGAATCAAACATCTTTTCATCCTGGTTGGTGAACAGATATTCGAACTGATTGGCAGCTTTCAGACTTTTAGGTGAGCCCGGCTGATCTCCCAAAATGCCTATGCCGACATGCTCGTATGTAGGCATATCCCATTCGAAGCCTGAAAAGATGACTTTATTTTTAAACTTGCCCTCTTTTTGCAGTTGTTCCATTTTCGGGGCTTGATATTTAATGATTCCTTCAGACAGCGGTATCGGCCCGCCTGGAATCAATTGTCCCTGATCATCCCTTGAAGACATCCTTAAGTGGTCGGAAATTCCCATCCAATCCATGCCATACTTCTCAAATGCGTTATTTAGCAAGCTTTCAAGGCTCTGTGATCCCTCGGCATCATCTGACTGAGTGGTATGGGCATGATATTCCCCCTTCATCCATCTGCCTCCCGGATTTGTCTGATTGTCTTTTGCATCTTTTGCAGCACCCTCGACCGGTAGACCCTGAAAAAGGATGGCTATGCTTAGAATCGATACTGTGAAAGCCCTGAACTTATTAATCATCTTACCGACAACCTCCATATATTGAAATAATATTGAACAAGCTAATTTTATTGTAAAAATATTAAGAATCCGTTTGGGGTGGGTATGGTTTTTGTAAATGGAAAGACCGATTCTGGTAACAGTGGTTTGGAAATTGAAAGGGAAGAAGAGGAGGGCTCGAAACAAAAAAGGTTGTAGAGAAAATTTTCGTTCTCTACAACCTGTAACGACTATTTTGCCGTAAACATTATTTAGCTTGTAGTAGATTGATATGATCTACAGTTTGATCTTCACCGACAATGAATTGCAGTTCATAATTTCCTGTCTTGTAAATGTAGTTGATTTCATTCGTACTGGAAATATGGCGTATTTCGTCAGCACTGCCAAGTTGTTTTCCTAAAACTTTTGGTGTAATGCTTCTTAGGTTATGGTCCCGTTCTACATTTGTCCCAAAATATCGGATCTGTGAGATGGTCTTGTCATCGTTATAGGCAAATGCAAATCCCGGATGCCCCATTTCTGCATGGTAATAGTCAAAAGTTTCTGTGTTACCTGGTTCAGGGGGAGAACCAAATGTATCATATACGTCTTTTTGGGTGTTTTCATTAATTTTCAAACCCATGGCAGTATAAGGCATTTCTCCTGAAAAAGCTTTGTTGTAGATTTCATGTAAGGTGGTAAGAGCGTGTTCCTTAGCTATGTCAGAAGCGGAATCCATTGTGGATGCAGCCTCAACCGATTCTGTTGAAAACGATGCACCTGCCCCTAATAGAGAACCGGTTAGAATAACGGAGCTAACCATTCTGGCCGCTGTTTTTTTTGATAACATCATTTCTTATCCCTCCTTATCATTACTTTTCCACAATTTCCTAGCATGAAACATTTTCTTGGTGAACGATTGGAATGTTTGAAAATGGTGATGCATCATGAAATATGGTTGGGTTGTCTGCTAAGGAGACTATTTGAAACCCGCTCCCCGGAGGCTTCAGTAAAAATATAGGACCGCTTTTCGTCCACATTTAGAGAATATATAAAAATCATAGATTTGATTATGGCAAAGCTATCTTCGAACTCAGGTTATAGGTCAATAGGGGATGTTTATGCAGTCGAAAATAAAAAGGTGCTTCACCATGATGAAACACCCTTTGAAAACGATGTGATTAATCCCAAACGTTAATTCTAGGAACTCCAGCAGTTCTTAAGTAGTCTAATAATTGACCAGTATGTACAGACTCATGATAAGCGATTCTTAACAACATGTCTCCTAAATCCCTGATATATCCCATATCGGAGCGGTCGATTTTAATATTGGATAAGTCATCCTCGTTGAAGGACATGATTGTTTCCAAAAAGTCACGCCTGTATGGTTCGGCAAAGTTCAATTCCGCTTCAACAGATGTAAGTGGCTGTTTTTCAAATGGTGATTCATAAACTTGTAGGCTACCTTGATTTTTAATGGATAAATGATAGTAATGCTCACTATCAAGGACATGTCTAACCATTTCTAAACAGCTCATTGCCTTGTCGTCCGGTTTCCAATGGAGTGTGCTTTTAGGTATTGATGTCCATATTTTAATGTTTCTTCTTCTGACCTCTTCTAGATTTAAGATGATTAGTTCTGTCGATTTCATAATTATCTCCCCTTTTAGCAGGTATATTTCAACTATACACGAATGGATGCTGAGAATATGGGTTAATTTTGAAAAAACAGAAAATTTAATGATCTGTTCAAGTGTTAATCTTTGCGTATCCTTCTATTATGTAAAGTATCGCTCCTGTTTAATTCAATCAGGACCAGTTTATTTTCCTGGTTGCCTTTTATATGGGAGCTCTAATATAGAAGCAGCCTGGAGAGGGATTAAATCAAGGATTAGGGTTTCAAAAACTACAGGGAAAATGCCTATGAATTCGTGTAGAATTTACAGGCGATTTCATTCCCTAGTTGTTCCTTTGCGTGGGGATATGATTCATATATCCGTAAAACCTTAGTATCCCTTATTAGGGTTAGTATGAGACAGAGAAGTCCAGTTAAGAAGGGGGAAACAGATGAATGATTCGTATTAGATGAGCTCTGTATTACAAGATTCTAATAGGTTGCAGGAGGACTTTTTTAAATTAAGGATTGAATTAGAATGTCATCATGATAAATTAAAACCGGTTTAAACCCAAGGGCTTTAAACTTTTGTAATGCTTCTGGGTTGTTTTTGTTCACAAAACCGGACACTACAAGAATCCCTTGTTTTCTCACATAAGTTACTAATTCGGGTAAAAGGGATTGCAGAATTCCTTTTCCTCTATATTTCTTGTCAAGTACTACATAATTAATATGAGCCACTTTATATAAGTAAAGATTATAAGAAAGAAACCCCACTACTTTACCTTTATCATTACAAACTACGAGTACCTTATGTGCCTTTTGCAATATTTCATTCACTTTATTAGGCGAAACCTGAAAATTACTTACCGTAATATCCGTTAATTTCTTGATATCTTTTTTAGGTTTCCATTCTCGAAAATACATCATGATTTCTCCTTTAGCTCTATTAGATATAACAGCTATTCACCAGAAATATATAGCTTGTACATATGGAAAAATAATAAAAATATTTGAAATAAGTAATAATGTTTTATTAAGATGGAATTCCTTTAGAATAATTCCAAATGAATTCCATCTTAATCTCAAAAAAGCAATCTCTTAACCCCTTTTAAATTTAACCTTCTTGTTAGAAGTGGGTTGTACGATGGAAGTAGGTTCCTTGATGGAAGTAGGTTCCTTGATTGAAGTACCTGTATTATTGTTTAAAAAATTATTTAAGATTCTTCTCAAGGCTGACCTACGGCTATTTTCACTTTCGGAACTGCCAGTTCTTCTTAGTCTTTTGTTTGACACTGAATTCATCCCCTTTGTTTTATAAATTTCCACATTACTAATTTATGTGTAATATTCCTTTTTGCTTGGACAAGTTCACCAATTGTTGCACGCGTATGTAATTTATTCGTAATACCAATTAATGTAATTAGGTGATATACTTGTGAAGTAATTCACAAAAAGGTTGAAACTGGTTATAGCTCGGCCTATTCACTCTAAAAGAAAGAGGGTTGGTTATATGCTGAAGAAAGTGGTTTTAGCTGGCGGGACTGGTTTTGTCGGTCAATACTTTGAAAAGCATTTCAGGAATTTGGGATATGAAGTAAGGATCATCTCCAGGCAAACCCCGCATACTGGCTGGGAAGATAAAGAAGGAATAAGGGAAACGATCGATAATTCGGATATGTTAATCAACCTAGCAGGAAAAACGGTCAATTGCCGCTACAATGCCAAGAATAAGAAAGAAATATTGGATTCACGAACTGATACGACTGAAATGCTAGGTAAGGCGATTGAACAATGCGAAAATCCTCCTTCATTATGGATAAATTCAAGTACGGCAACGATATACAGGCATGCTGAAGATAAAGCAATGACGGAGGGAGATGGTGTGATCGGTTCAGGCTTTTCTGTAGATGTTGCGAAAGCGTGGGAGCGCTCATTTTTTGATTTTCGATTACCCAAGACGAGACAAATTGCTTTACGGATCGCCATTGTATTGGGCGATGGGGGAGTGATGAACCCATATAGGAATTTGGTTAAACTCGGACTGGGAGGCCATCAAGGATCGGGAAATCAGAAATTCAGTTGGATACATATAGAAGATTTATTTAACATTGTCCTTTTTCTGAGAAAGAATCAAGAGTTGAACGGGGTGTTCAATTGTTCATCGCCTCATCCAGTTACAAATCGTGAACTGATGGCTCATTTGAGAAAGCTCATGAATATTAGGATAGGATTGCCCTGTCCAACACCCATGCTTGAAATGGGGGCTTTCTTTATGGGGACCGAAACGGAATTGATATTAAAAAGCCGGTGGGTCATACCTGAGAGGTTGGAAAAGGCGGGGTATGCATTTAAATTCCCTCATCTTGATGAGGCTCTGGAACAGATACTGATGAATTCTTAAAATATTGGAGATTGATTGCTATAATGATAGATAGAAAATCATTAAGAGAGGGGAATCGTAGAATGAATATGACTCCATCTGAAAAAGTCGGAAGATTCACAACAGGAATATTTTCAGAGTTGGCGACCCGCAAGCAGGATGCGATGAAACGAGGAGTGGATGTTATCGATTTGAGTGTGGGAAGTCCGGATTTACCACCGCCTGATTTTGTAGTGGATACGCTAGTGAAATATGTGCAGGATCCCAATTCTTACGGGTATACGTTAAAAGGTACGCCTGAATTCAATGAGGCAGTCCGGTATTTTTATCGGATGCGTTATGGAGTGGAGCTGGAAGCAGAAAGGGAAGTCCTCCAACTGATGGGATCGCAGGATGGCCTTGCACACTTGGCAACGGCGATGATAAACCCTGGAGATTATGTGCTGGTGCCAGATCCAGGATATCCAATTTATGAAGCGAGTGTAGAGCTTGCCGGCGGAATCATTCATCCGATGCCGCTTACTGCCGCTAATGGATTCCTGCCGCAGCTCAACGTTATTCCTGATGAAATAGTGAAAAAGACCAAAATGATGATCATCAGTTATCCGGGAAATCCTGTCACCGCCCTTGCTGATGAAGCTTTCTTTTCGGAAGTCATATCGTTTGCGAAAAAGAACGAGATCATGGTGGTTCACGATTTTGCTTATTCAGAGTTGATTTTTGATGATCATCCGCAAATTAGTTTTATGTCCATTCCTGGTGCCAAGGAAGTGGGGATTGAATTTAACTCACTTTCCAAAACTTTTAATATGGCGGGCTGCCGCATCGGGTATGCGGTGGGCAATCGAGAGGCGCTGAACATACTGGGAACGTTGAAATCACACATCGATTATGGGGTTTTTTATCCAATCCAAAAAGCTGCCGAGATGGCGCTAACTTCCAATCTTTCGCTACTATCAGAACAGGTTAAGGAATACCAGTCCCGGCGTGATGCCTTGATATCAGGTCTTGCGGAAGGGGGATGGCATGTGCCGAAAACCTCAGCTACCATGTTTATTTGGGCCCAAATTCCTGCTGGCTGGAAATCACGTGATTTTTCCTATGCATTGATTGAAAAAGCAGGGGTTACGGTCGTCCCAGGCGATGCTTTTGGGAAGCAGGGTGAAGGGTATGTCCGGATGGCCTTGGTCCAGCCTGCCGAGAGATTGAAAGAGGCTGCTGAACGGATCAAATTGTTTTTGGGGGAAAAATTGGAGTGTGAAAAATCTAGCATTTAATATATTCAGGTTTTAAGAACGCTCGATCACGGATCGGACGTTCTTTTTTTATTCTCTCCCGCTTAATCACTATCCTTTATTTAAAATGATATGCAAAAAAGTTTGCGAAAGCTGCCGGAATAATGCCCCGCCGATATGCCCTGATCCTGAAAAATCCAGGGCATATGCCGCCGTTCATTCTCATACCTTTTCATGTTGATATTCGAAAGATGGTGTTCCTATATCAGGTTAAATTCAATTTGATATGGAGATAAAACCCAATTTGTGGTTGCGAAATGGATATCGGCAGGCTTGCCGATTACCTGATATTTTTAAACGGGGGGCAAATGGTAGGAGAGTTCGAAAAAGACAAATTGGCTCAGTAGTATAAACGTTTTGGCTGGCAGAGTACTTGCCCCAGGTATCCATTCCGGGGGAGATTGATAGAAATGGTTTGCGGACTGTGACTACCAATTTACTTATAGAGGCAGAAGCTTATTTTTAAAAGGAAGAAATCAACTTGCACGCTGAGGAGATTGTTACTTACTTGTTAAAGTGAGGAGCACTCTAGTGTTTATAAAAAAACTACTCTGAAGTTTAAGAGAAGGTCCATCCTCGGATGGGCTTTTTTATGTTTATGGGAAACTAGCGTGATAGATTATGAATGGAATTTCCGAACGTAAGATGGACAAGCCGCATAATATATAGCAAGTCCGTAACCCTCTTAAATGAAGTGGGCTTAATATGATAGAGAGGGGGGAAAGCAATGATCAACTGGAAAGTGCGTCTTAAGAATCCTACGTTTATTTTCACGGTACTCCTTCCTGGGCTTTTAATATTGGCGCAGATGGTTGCCGCGTTCATAAACAATTTCATTACCCCTATAGGCTTTACCATTACTGATGATGCATTGAACGGGGCTTTAGGCATCATTAACTTCATAGCGCTTACATTCTTTGGGGTCGGCGGTGTGGTCGATCATACAACTAAAGGTCTAAGCGACAGTGAAAATGCCCGCCAATACAAGGAACCTAAGTAATGGACACTATTCTTTCATCCATTGAAGAGTGGAATAAACCAGATAACACCGTTACTTGCTACACAACGGCGTTATCTGGTTATTTGTTTTTTGGGCAGAGATGATGATTGCTGAAAATGATTGTGGTCTAAAAACCGAAATTCAACATACATTTAAAATTGTGGTTCATTTTCAGCATGGGGAGGAAAAAGAATGAGTTATAGTTTACCAGTTTCAAAATGGCTTGCGGCCATAGTTTTAATCGGAGCATTATTGATGGCATTCATTTTCAGTCCGGCTAATGCTTCAGCCTCTATCAATTATGGTGATGAAGTTGCCGCTTTGGCAAAGAAGCAGGTTGGGAGCAAATATAAATATGGGGGGACGACTCCAAAAGGGTTTGATGCTAGCGGTCTTACCCAGTATGTATATAAAAATGCCGCAACAGAAATGAAGATTCCGAGAACGAGTGCGGAACAGTATAAAACCGGAAAGGCCGTGAAGCAAAATGATTTAAAAGCGGGCGATTTGGTCTTCTATGCGACAGGTAAGAAAGGGCAAGTCTCTTTTGTAGGAATCTATTATGGAAATGGTACATTTGTCGGGACCACCACCAAAGGGGTCAAGGTGGTCAAAATGAGTGATAAGTATTGGAAGGAAAAATATATAGGGGCAAAACGAGTCATTAAGTAACATTCTGATGTTCATATAAAAAAGTCCAGCAAAAAGAGCATCGAAAAACCGATGCTCTTTTTGCAGGTCATATCCGGTGGTTTATTCATTCAATGATGATATCGGTTAAAACAACGTTGCCATTACGAACTTTTACGACGGCCACTGAAGGATTGGCCAATGCGTCCTTCTCCATTTCCTTTGCCTTTTCTTCGGATGCGAAATAATTGTCCAGACCGTATCTGATCTGAATGGTTTCAGCATTTTGCAAGTCATAGGGGATTTCCAATTCCCCTTTTAGGTAAACGCCTTTGCCGGGTTTTTCTTTCGTTACGTAATCGACGGCATATAGTCCATCAGTGTTTTGTTTTAAACGTACATATACCCTTGTATAATCACCCATATTTCTTGTATTGAACCTAGTTTTAATCGAGTCATCGACTTGTGATGGCTTAACTGATTCAATTTCGTATTCCAAAGCCACATAGCTTCCCCTAAACAAATCAGTCGGGTCGACCGGGGCTGTTTTGATCTTGATTACATCTCCTGTCATTGTTGTCCAGACCGGAGGAAACGCCAAGATTAACAGAATCAAGACTGGGATGGAAAATACGATGAGTGGCCGGAATGATGGATTACTCATTGAGTTCCCCTCCTTTTTTTCGTTGATTTTCAAAGAAGAAACCAAAACCGATAAGCATGATTCCGCCAATGATGAATGTAAGCGATTTTGGCAGGAAGTCAAAGGAGTAGATGTAATATCTGAAAATCAGTGCACATATTATCACGATGCTGGTCAAACTGCCTTTTAGAATGAGATAAAGCAGAAAAACGAAATAAGCTAAAGGAAACCAGATTGAAAAATCAAAGGTAAGGAAGAGTGCGGTAATACCATGTAAGATATGCCCTTGTATGTGTGTGATGTTCTGTAATTTTGCTCTTACCGGAATATAGGCAAGCACGATCCCCAATACAAACAGAATGGAAAGGACAATCGTATTCGAATTTTCAAAACCCAGCTTCGGTACGAACTCCATAAGAAATAAGGCAATTGTATTGATGGCTAAAGCGTTAATGAAAAAGGCCAGATATTTAGGGTAATCGAATTTCTTTAACACAATGTATAAAGCCGGTAGAAATATAAGAATGGCAAGCGGATAAGACGTTTCATCAACGAATATACTTCCGTTAATATAAATGAAAAGCAGGAAAGATGTAAAAAGGAGAACAAAGACATCCTTCAAATAGTAACCAATGAATATCGTACCGATCGCCCATAATAAAAAGGAACTGTTGAAATTTATGCTGATGTTAAACATCTGCTCGATTAGAAAAATCCCTGCACCAAAAATCAGAATACCTGCATAATGCAGACTTCGTGACGTTTTGGGCAAGCGTGCCTGCACCTTCACGCCAGCAAAGTTCACTCCGGTGAGGCCTGCAATGATAAGCAGGAATTTAACCGCTTTACTTAAATAGATCCAGTTACTGGCTACAAAGGTCAATACGCCTAAACCTAAAAGAAGTGCCCCAATGGATAATAGAATAGTGATGAAGTTCAAATTACCTTTTACTTCATAGGAACCTAACATCCTCACTTTCTCTTGCTGGGAGATGACTCCTTCCTTTTCAAGGTAATTAAATTCATGTTCAAGAAATTCGAATTGCTTTTTTGTTATTTCTTTGTTGGCCAAAGTAACTCCCCCTTCCATATTTTACTATTATACATCGTATTCTCTTGCAGCTTTGAATATAATGTTAATTTCCTTCTACCCTAATTGAAATGCATGTAAGACCAAAAAATATTTATAGTACCTTGCAATGAACAGTACCATGTGGTAAATTATTTACATAAGATGTATTGTTCGGTGTTCAGTACTGTTTATTGAACTGTACTAAAAGACTCTTGGAAGGAGTGATGGTGCTATGAATGTACAATTTAAGAAAGGTGTCCTGGAACTATGTGTCCTGGTCTTACTGGATAAGCAGGATCGCTATGGATATGAACTTGTACAAAAGATTTCGGATCAAATTGAAATATCGGAAGGGTCGGTATATCCACTTTTACGACGTTTGACGAAGGAGGAGTATTTTACGACATATTTGCAAGAATCAACGGAAGGGCCTCCGCGCAAGTATTATAAATTAACGGAAAAAGGCCGGAGATACCTTCAAGAGCTGCTGAAGGAATGGTATGAATTTTCTAATGGGGTCAATCAATTAATCAAGGAAGGTGTGAACCAATGAATAAAGAACAATTTTTAAACCAATTGAATGCCTCTTT
Source organism: Brevibacillus sp. JNUCC-41 (assembly GCF_014844095.1). Taxonomy (NCBI): domain Bacteria; kingdom Bacillati; phylum Bacillota; class Bacilli; order Caryophanales; family Bacillaceae; genus Peribacillus; species Peribacillus sp. JNUCC41. Next base: position 2,576,095 of record NZ_CP062163.1, read on the forward strand.
AACCAGACTTTCCTTAGAGGAACGGGAAGATATCCTTCAAGATTACGAAGAGTATTTCGAAATTGGAATGGAAGAAGGGAAGTCAGAGCGGGAAATCTCCAAATCCCTTGGTAATCCTAAACAGATTTCCAAGGAACTGACGGCATCCTATCATCTTGGTCAGGTCGAACAAACGACTTCTGCAGGTAATGTAATGCGGGCGGTTTGGGCAGTCATTGGTTTGGGATTCTTTAATTTAGTGATCGTTTTGGGACCATTTATAGCATTGGTCGGAGTTGTCATTGCAGGATGGGCTTCGGCGATCGCGTTCATTCTTGCTCCATTTGGCGTTCTTTTTAACCTTGCCATGGGCAATTTTCAATTATTCGATCTTTTCTCCGCATTGGGACTATGCGGGATTGGCATTTTCATTGCCATGGGAATGTTTGTCGCCACGAATGCTTTAACTAAAGGATTCGTTCGCTATTTAAAATTTAACGCTTCCCTTGTGAAAGGCGGTTTGAAAAATGATTAATGTAAAAAAATTATCGATCATTGCTCTTGTATTGTTACTGGTCGGAGTAATAGGTAGCCTTTTTACGTTTTCCCAAGTGACGAATAAGGAAACGACTACAGAGGAAAAAACGATTTCGGAGATTGTGACGGACATTCAGATCGACACTGACAATGCAGCTGTAGAAATTGTTCCAACGAATGATAAGGAGACCAGGATAGAATTGGTTTCAAAAGGGATGGATGTTTCCAAGTTGGATTTCACTGCCGATGTGGAAGGGAAGAAGCTTTCGGTACAATTAAAAGATCGACGTACCTTTAGCTTTGGTTTTCATATTCAATCCATACATTTAAAGGTGTATCTGCCTGATGAATCTTATAAATCCTTTGTCGTCGAATCCGATAATGGAAAATTGCAATTATCAGGATTGAAAAGTGATGATCTGTATGTGAAATCTCAAAATGGCCGGGTAGAATTAAATGATATAATAACCGAAAAAGTTGAAGTGAAATCTGCTAATGGAAAAGTAGATCTTAATAATGTGGAGGGAAAACTGGTTGGGTCATCGAATAACGGTAAAATTACATTGGACACGAAAAACCTGGATAGGGAGATCGACTTCAAAAGTAATAATGGTAAAATCATGATCAAAACGGAAAATGAACCGACAAATACAACTTTCGATGTTCATGTTGACAATGGGAGAGTGGATATCCTTGGTAAGTATGAGGGCGACACTGTCATTGGCAAAGGTGAAAACTTAGTGAAATTGGAAACAAATAATGGGAAAATCGAGATAAAGAAATAGTGAAGCATGAAAAAGCCGATCCAATTGGGAACGGCTTTTTTTAATTATGCGGCCATTTCATCTCCATGAACAGCAGGTGTTTTACAATAATGCCCATTTAGAAATGAACCATAAACAGAAGCCAATATTTGTTGGAACAAAGTACTGGCAGGCTGGAGAGGAATAGACGAGTTTCCGATAATGGAGAAGATGTCAGTGGTTCCTTTGCTTTCAATCTTATTACATATATGGTAATAAGATGGGGGTGTCCCCTTTCTAAGAAAATATATTTATAGTTTTTCCTTTTAGTTGTTTAGAATTATAATATGGAAAAGATAATTATGTTAAAAGTAATGAGTGTAAGTCCGCCATCAAATCTAAAGAAAAGATTTTAATGAAAATGACTTCAAAGTATGGGGGCTGTAGAATGAAATTCAATAAGTTGTCATTAGATATATTTAAAAGTATGATCTTCACTCGCAAAAAAAGGGAAGAGGACTATCTGAAGAAAGGATTCGAAGAGCAAAAAAATGTTTTTAATATAGTGGAAGGTTCTAAGGATATTATCTACTGCTACGAATCAATCCCAAGTTCCAAGTTCAGGTATCTAAGTCCGTCTATCAATACACTTCTAGGTCAAGGCGTCTTGGAAGAAGCGTACAATGACCCCTCCTCGCCTTTTGAAAGAATTCATCCTGATGATTTTGATATCCTAAATGAAAAGGTATACGTTGGGATTGATTATACTAAGCCGGTCATTCAACGCTGGAGAGATATAGAGGGAAATTATTGGTGGTTCGAGGAATATGCTACACCTTTATATGAAAAGGAGCAATTGGTAGCCGTTCAAGGAATTATTCGGAATATTGATGAAAGAGTGAGATTCATACAGGATATTGAATATCAAATGTCCCATGACCCATTAACGAATATCCATAATCGACAGTTTTTCGATAAAATATCTGCCAAATCCAATCTTGATTTTGACACTCCGGTTGCCATGATATTGTGTGATCTAGATGAGCTGAAATTTATGAATGATACGTATGGCCATAAGAAAGGGGATGAATTGATTAAAGAAGCGGCCAATCTATTGAAACGGATTTTCTCGGACATCGCTGTTGTAGCGAGAGTGGGAGGAGATGAGTTTGCCATTCTGCTGATTGATAGAAGCAAGCGGGAAATAGAATCTCTTTGTGAATTATTAAAGGAAGAAATCCTTCTGCAAAACTCCCTGAAAAAAGGCCCTCATATCAGTATGTCATTCGGGCATGCTTACCGTTCGCATTCCAAAGGGAATATGGATAGCTTATTCATGGAAGCGGACCAAAAAATGTTTCAAAATAAACGGCGAAGAAAGGAACAGAAACTCGTTCGGGCGTGGAGATGAAACATAGGGAATACAATTAGCTAGGGCAAGGACAATACCACCATTCCTCACTTGCAGAATGGTTGATACCTGGGTGGTTTCATGGAACTTTGAACTAAAACGATTTCAAGTCATTCCGCTGTAAGAATGATGAATAGAAAAGCTTGGCGAACTTAAATCGTTAGTTTTCATAAGGAAAGTAAATGGACGGAAACGAACATATCGGCATTTCGTTATGGAGGGGTAGCCCAGTGTCATACTGGGCTTTTATTTATATATATTTAGGTATACGAAATAAATCATTCGCTTATTTTAACCAATTTTAGTAAACTGGCAATGACTATTTTAATTAGAAGGTGAAGGGAAATGAGGGAAACCTTAGTGGATGAACGGGTTAGAGGCACTGATAAAATCTGGACACGTGATTTCATCATGATTTGTTTGGCAAATATGTGCATCTTCATGGGGTTTCAAATGACGATGCCGACCCTCCCGCTGTATGTTGAGCAGCTTGGCGGTGACGATCGCCTGGTGGGGGCTGTCCTTGGAATCTTCACTTTTTCGGCATTGCTTGTTCGGCCAATTGCCGGCAGATTATTGGAGACGAAGGGTAGACGCATCGTTTTTTCTGCGGGCTTGGCCATTTTTGCATTGTCCGTGGGTTCCTTCGGCTTCATGGGGAGCATCGGCCTGTTATTCATGATGCGGATTGTACAGGGCGTCGGATGGGGATTTTCTTCAACGGCATCAGGAACGATCGCTTCCGATATAATCCCTGCGAAACGGCGTGGTGAGGGGATGGGGTATTATGGATTATCGGGAAACTTAGCACTTGCATTAGGACCATCGTTGGGTCTTTTTCTAGTTCACGTCATTCCTTTTCAAGAGTTATTTTTGATCTGCTCATTAATAGGTTTGTTTGCCATCATTGCGGCATCGCTTATTCGGTATCAAAAGGTGGAAAGTGATCCTTTGGCGGCTGTCAGAGCCAAAAGGTTTGATATATATGAAAAAAGCGCCCTTCAGCCATCTTTGCTCATTTTCTTCATCTCCGTTACATTCGGTGGAATTGCAACCTTCCTTCCGCTATACACAGCGGAAAAAGGTGTAGATGGCATTCAGTGGTACTTTTTAGTATATGCAATGGCCCTCATGGTCACGAGATTATTCGCGGGGCGATTATATGACCGAAGGGGGCATCGAGCCATATTCGTGCCTTCAACATTACTCATCATGACTGGGATGCTGTTGCTTGCGTGGATGCCGAGTGAAACCGTTCTTTACATTGCAGCAGTGCTTTATGGATTTGGATTCGGTTCTGTCCAGCCAGCGCTTCAGGCATGGTCGATTGAAAAGACGCCACCAAATCGGGAGGCGATGGCGAATGCAACATACTTTTCATTTTTCGATCTTGGAGTGGGCATAGGTGCCATCGTGTTCGGGCAAATAGGCTTCCTCTTCGGCTATAGGAGCATCTATATCACGGCTGCCGCCTCCATATTCATTTCAATGATCGTTTATTTGTGCATCATCAGAGGCGAGGATAAAATAAAATCAGTGGAAAGACGTTGAATGGCTTCAATAGAAGCCATTCTTTTTTGATGCAGGAGAAACACCGCTGTTTTTCCATTCCACCCTCAATATTCAATAAATGTAAAAACTTTGTTATTATCAAAAAGAGAATATACATAAGATGATAGAAGGTCTATTTGAAGGAAGGGGAAGCTTGGGATGAATGATTCTTCAAACGAAGAAATGACAATAGAAAGAAGGAAGCGTATTTTCCAAGAAGAGCTGGGTGTTTTATGGGAAAGGCGGCTCATCCCTAAATCAGAATATATCCGGATTAGCAGGGCATATGATCGGCATTTCCAATTAGCCCTCCATAAACAAAAGCGCTTAGGACAGGAAAAAAAGATCCAAGGACATGAAACGATTATCGGTGAAAGTGCAGAGGTGAGGGGACAAGATAGCCTAATCGAGAAATCTTCATTGAAATTACGTGAATCCAGTGGAGTGAACGAAACGATAACGAAAGATGAGAAGACCTCGTATGAAACTAATGGATCGGCTTTCGAGGAAAGTCTTGAACCTGTCAAGGAGATCACTGATAGGAAACCTGGTATTCAAAAGCAGGCCATCAAGCGGGAGAAACAGGTAAAACCGGCAAAGCCGAGGAAAACACCTGAGCAAATCAGGGAACGGAATATCTCAGTCATCTTGCTCACCGGGGTCATATTGCTTCTGTTCGGCGGGTTGATTTTAGCAACTTCCTCATGGGGGGAGCTGAATGCGGTCCTGAAAGTTTTCTTCATTGGAATGGTATCCGTCATTTTTGCAGGGATGGCGTTCATCGCTTCAAAGCTGAAGATTGAACAGACCGCTTTTGCATTCCTGACACTAGCGGGTTTATTCATTCCGATTACGATTTTATCAGCTTCATATTATCGGATTTTTGGAGAGTACCTTTCACTTAATGGTGGGGGGAGGGGGCTACTGGGGTTTCTTGGGGGATTACTTTGTTTAGCGATTTATTGTAAGATTGCTGACTACTTTAAGTCGAAAATATTCATTTTCATTTCGATATTCACGTTTGGCATAACCGGCTATTTCGGATTGGCTTTTGTGACGCCGACTATCGAGTGGATGTTTTTGGCGATGGGCATTCTTAATTTAATACTATTATGGAATATTGAGCAATTGAAGAATCAACAAGCATTAACGTTATTCAAACCATTCATTTTTCAATTCATCCAGTTTAAGATCATCGTGGAAGCCTTTGTGGTCCTGACGTTATTTTCAAGTAACTTGGTGTACTCGCTAACGTTGATGGTCTTTTCTGTTTTGTTTTTAATTTTTTCGGTCAAATTCCAAAAAAAATATTATGAAATGGCTTTTAGTGCCGTTTTCACGTATGGATATATCCATTTAATCTTTAACTCATTTTTAAGTGATTATATGATCATTGCTTTTGCACTTGTACCAATCATTTTTACTATGCTATCAAAATATCTGGCTAAATCCAAAATGACGAAGCTTTCCAAGAACTTCATGTTCACCAGTTTGATTGAGAGCGGGATCGTTTTCTTATATTGTAACGCGATGGTGTACCAGGAGAACTATGCGCAAATATTCGTCGCGCTCATGATAGTATCCGCCCAGCTTGTCCATGTTTCCCTTCAATCGAAAAATTCAGGCTTCACGTACCCGGCTGTTGTTGTTTTCAACTTAGCGTTCCTGTATCTTTTCTTTGCTTTGCCAGTCTCTTTTTCTACCATTTTATGTCTTGTTTTCGTTCTTCAGGCCATTCAATATGTTGGAGTATATTTATATAACCGTCACCCAAAGTACGGCCTGTTTAAGAAGAGTATCTTACTTATCTCCCCAATGATCATGTTAGTGATACTGACCATTAAAGTCAGTGAAATGGATTGGCTTGCAGTTAGTGCCGCACTCGCCATGATCTCGGGACTTTTCTTCATCACATATATAAAAGACGATTCAAAGCATATGAAGGAAAACGCCATATACGGATTTCCAATCACTTTCGTACTGGCTCTGGTTGCTTTCAATCCATATTTGTTGGAGAGTTTAGAGTGGGCCCGGTCAAATATAACGCTCAGCGTCTATTTAATGGGGGTTTCACTGATTTCCATCGGTGCAGCTTACACATTTAGAAGGGGTTATCATAAATTCTTTCCTGTTTTTTCATATAGCGCGCAGATTCTTTCCTTCCTTTCCTTGGTATCGATTCCATTCGATTCACTGAAGCCTTTGGAGGAAAGCGGAGTCATTGCCATTGCTACGGCAATAAACGGCTGGGCCGTCCATATACATCGGAAGCACATATTCTGGGTGCCTGTCGTGATTACAAGTGCAGGCCTATATGCCTCACTCTACGATGTTTTTGATTTTGGTTTAATGGTATTGAAGCTTGCGTTTGTACTGCTAGGTCCTATTATCTTTTTCCTTTTAGGAGAATGGCTTGGTAAATATTCGTACAAAGGGAAATTGTACTTCCAATATACTAGTCACCTTGCCAATTTACTGGCGATTCCTGTTGGATATTTGCTCATTGTTTATACGGAAAGTTCTCCGTTCCTATATGCTGCACAACTGTTGATTTATATGTTGAGTTCTTTAAGGACACATGTGAAATGGGAAAAATATGTTTTTACGTACCTAGGGTTTTCAGCCCTTTTCCTGCAGGTCCATTTATTTTTTGCAAACGAGGGGCAAAGGGCATTCATAACACCAATATCCATGATGATTACAGCAGGGATCATAACCATCCTGTGGTCGGTTTCCAATAAGAATTGGAAAGGAATCATGGAGTATTATCTTATTCCATTCATTCATTTAGGAATAAGCATATCCATATTGGAAACGGCCATCCGGGGTCTTCCGCTTAATAGGGAATTGGTCTGGGTAGGAGTGATGACTGTACAGTTCTTGTTTGCCTGGTATCTGCTCATGAAAAGGAATTGGCGGAACTATGTTGTCGTTCCTCTAAGCATGGCCTTCATCTTTTATAATATGTATGTAAATACACTACCTTTGGTTATGGCGATCATCGTATTGCTTGTATGCATGACTGTGATGGTGATGGTTAGCAGACGCCATTTCAAAGGATTGGTCAACCAAGAGGGAACGAAGAGAGTCATTGATTATTATCGGATTTTTGGCTTGTTATATCTGTTCACCCTGAATCTGGAAGTGTTTATGAGCGATAAGGGTTCAGCAATTTTGGGGATTTTTGTTTCCCTGCTGTTGCCTGGCTACTTCATCCTTATGGAAAGATTCACGATCCATAAGAAAGAAAGAATCATTTATTTGGGAATAGCGGCCATCATCGGACTTTTCCCGTTCATCAATATCATGGACTTTGCCCATGCACTCCCAATCATCACGAGCTTGGCCGTTCTTTTTGGCTGTATGGCAGGAATGCTATTGTTAAGCAGGCTGTATTCCAGACGGTTACTCAAGAAAGACGGATCAGCAGGCATCGTAATCTTTGATCCTTTCAGGATTTATGGTTTATTCTTTTTGATCGATATGAATGCGGAAGTTTTTAATGATACTAAACATCCGTTACTCCAAGTCTTTGTATCGCTTCTGTTAACCGCTTATTTCATTTTCCTGAGAAGCATGACAGCGGAAAAGCCAGAAAGGAAAATCTATTCCAAAATTGCTGCACTAGTCAGTCTGTATCCCTTCCTAGTCATCGTCGGCTATGCCGACAGCCTATCGGTTGAAATGGGATTGATGATCCTTTTCGGCTGTATGTCAGGGATGTTGCTTTTAAGCCGGCGTTATTTCGATGGTTTAATAAAAAGGGAAGAAACAGGCATTTCCATCGATGCATACAGGATATATGGCCTGCTTTTCTTACTTGCCATGAATAGGGGAATTTCAGTAACTGAAACATCAAGCCAGTTACTCGAGGTTGTCGTATCGCTCTTGATCACGGTTTACTTCATCTTGATTGGAAGTTTCACAAAGGATGTAAAAGAAAAGGGCATCTACGTTTGGCTGACGGGAATTCTCAGTTTGTATCCCTATTGGACCATCATCATGTACGCGGACACATTACGGCCTTTCATTGGCGTGGCAGTCCTTTTTGGGTGTACGGCCATAATGGTACTGCTAAGCAGGAAATTCTTTAAAGGCTTGCTATATAAAGGTAGGTCAGGACTTCAATTGGATTTTTACAGAGTCTATGGTCTGCTGTTTCTTCTTGCCATGAACATGGATGTTTTAACGGGGGGACCAGCACATTTCATTTTGGAAATCTTCGTGGCGCTTCTGATTCCGGCCTACTTCATTTTGATGAGAAGCACGACGACAGGAATGTTGGAAAGAAAATCCCAGTTGGCTGCAGCGATATTGTTCAGTTTATATCCATATTGGGTCATTGTCGATCAGCTCACGATACCTCCTGTACTTGAGGAGGAGGTGAATATTCTGCCGCTGTTCATTGTCAGTACCACTCTGCTGAGGAAAATCTTCGTTAAAGGCAAAATCACACAATATATCGAAAGTGGTATTGTTTTTCTCTTGTTTTCAGCCCTGATCATTGATGCGATGGCAGGAAACACCTTATTTGATGCGCTCATTATCGGCACGGTGTCATTGGCAGCAATGCTCTTTGGATTCATGATGAAATACAAATCCTATTTCATCGCTGGAACTGGGACCATTTTATTCAATGTTTATATGAATACCAATTCGATGTGGGGCGAGATGCCATGGTGGCTGTATTTAATCATCGGCGGCGGGCTGCTTATCGGAATTGCATCTTTCTTTGAATGGAAAAAACAAAAAGAAAACCGGACATCGAAAGAAGTACTTGAGAAAAATAAACAAAGGATAAAGAATTGGTTCAATCGGTGGAATTAATGAAGAGGGGAAATTCGGCAAAATAAAAACGCTTGGGCATCCAAGCGTTTCAGACTGTAGGCAAACTCGTTAATAATTGAGCTTGTATACAGTTTTTTTTGGTTGCGTTCCACTCCAGGGACTCGCTTTCCGCGGACGGTCCGGGAGCCTCCTCGGAGCGTCCAATGCACCTGTAAGGTCGGTTACTCAGAAACTATCTAAGGTTTCCCGAAACCAATCAATTTACGCTTCCATTGATAAAAAAAGATGGACAATTGGACAAGGCAAGGCAGAGGCCCCATCGCTACAAAACTGAAACGCTTGGGCATACCAAGCGTTTCTTGTGGAGTTCAAGACGAGCAAGAGCTGCATGAAGAACAGCTTGAAGAGGAATCAGAACTGCCGTCATGGGAACCGTTATGACCGCCATGATCGGCATGGCCGGATCCAGAGGAAACTGTGCTCGCTTCATTCCCGAAAATATCTTTAAATTCGCTGTCAAAATCATCGGTGCTTGCATAAGTGAAATAGGCAGGAGCGGCATAGTCCGTCTGGTCGTACGTTTTCCGCCAATTCAATTCTGGCATGGGGCGATTTTCTTTAAATTGGGAAGTGAAAGATTCAAAGGTCCGTTCCGCTTGCATACTTGTCGGTTTCCTCATATATTTCTCTTTTAACTGCTCCAGTTCCAACGTTTCAAAATCACAGAGAAGCGTTTGCCCTTTATCATGTTTGAAAAATTTGCCCCATTTTTGAATGGAATGGGAATCCACGGTAAATAGCTGAACATAGTAAAAGTCGAAAAGAGTGCGCTCATCGGGTTTGAAAACAGGTTCTGAATGAGGATGGTGCTGAATGGTCCTACCGATGAAAGCCTGGCAAAACTCATCATATTCCCGTCTGGATTTCAGCATGATGTGCCACAACTCATCGATGACTGAATTAAACATTTCAACTTTTCCAAACACTGCAGCCATGATCAAGTAGCGTTTCAATTCACGCCAAGCCTGATTGACCTTTAACTGTGAGTACCGTGGATGCTTCAGGCGGAATTCAGTATTGACCTTCTCCATATAATTGAAATCCAGTGCATGATTAAGCTTTTCTATCAATGCTTCTGAAACGATTTCCGTTGCATGCAGATCTAAAGTTTCAGCATGGTATTTACGGAATTCATTTTGATAGCGTTCTAATTTAGCTGGTTCACTTAGTCCTTTAACGAAATTGACCAGTAAAACAGCAAAAATTGCCGCAAGAATGACATAAAAGAAAGTCATTTTTGTCCACTCCTCTAAATATATGGGTATATTACTTTAATATTATCTTACATGTTCTTGGAAGGGATTGTAAGTTTATTTGAACAAATCGTTCCATTGACGAAACTCGATTAAGCTGAGGAGGTTGCATGCCGGTTTCGTCCTCAGGCAAAGGGGGTTTAAATCAAAAAACCAAGCACTTCAAAATATGCTTCATATCTAGTATAGTTAGGAGGAAAAGGGGTGAAGGCATGTACTTGACAGTAAAAGAGACTGCGGAATATCTATCGATGCCGGAATCTTATATAGAAAGTTTGATCGTTCAAAATAAAATTCGCACCGTTTATGATGGTGAGCAGCATTTGATTTTTAAAGATCAGTTTAATATGCATCTTGAACAGATGGAGAAGTATAAGAGGGAATTGGCGGATTATTATAACGAACCCATTCCAGAAGATATCGATGTGAAGGATGAAGATTAGCATCTGCCGGTTTGGCAGATGTTTTTTCATGCAGAAATGGCTTTGGATAAAAGCTTGGATTTTCCTAAAAGGTCTTAACCGCGTTTTACTGATCATTCAAATAATTTTGTTGTCAATGGAAGGTAATTGTAGTAGAATTCCTCAATTCCGTGTAAAATAAAAGGTAAAGGAATTATTACGGCAGAATGGTAGTTAGGAGATAGGTAAGTGGTAAAAGAGTATTTGCAAAGCGAAGGTTTTTCAAGGTTAATTACATTAATTGTGTTAGTCCTCTTTTTAATTAGCATCGGTAGTATGGTTAATATCGTGTTATTCACATTTGTTTTCACTTTCCTGATGGGAAGGCTGGAGCAAATTATCATGATTCGGCTGAATAAAGTGATGCATATCAATCCCAAGGTTGTTATAAGCTTTTTATATGTAGTCGTCATTTCTTGTTTAGTCATCGTTCTTTATAAATATCTACCGGTCATTACGCTACAATTCACGGAATTAGTGACACAGATCGTTTTCTTCTTTCAACATCCACCAGATAGCAGGGTCATTCAATATGCCATTAATATAATGAACGAGCTGAAATCTCCGCTCGATCTTCAAACACAGATGAATACACTCTATCTTTATATATCCGATTTCGGTAAACTGGCATTTCAAATTTTCATTTCCATGTTGCTTAGTCTATTTTTCTTATTGGAAAAAGATAAAATCATTCGTTTCACTTCTAAATTCAAGCGGGCCAAATTTAAATCTTTCTTTATAAACTTAAGCCACTTTGGCGTCAAATTCATCAATTCATTCGGAAAGGTGATTGAGGTCCAGTTCTTGATAGCCATCACGAATGCCGTCCTATCTGTAACTTTCTTATGGATTCTTGGCTTCCCGCAGTTGCTCGGTCTAGGGATCATGATTTTCTTCCTGGGTTTGATTCCTGTTGCAGGGGTCATCATCTCCCTCATTCCACTTAGCATGATTGCCTATAGTATCGGTGGCATGCCCAAAGTGATTGCTGTATTAATCATGATTGTTGTGATCCATGCAATTGAAAGCTATATTTTAAATCCGAAATTCATGTCGGCAAAAACAAATCTTCCAACATTTTTCACCTTCATCATCCTATTGTTTTCCGAGCATTTCCTTGGGATATGGGGATTGATCATCGGAATACCGATCTTCATCTTCCTGTTGGATATGTTGGATATTGAAGAGGGGAATACGGAAGTCCCATAATAATCATTCGAGCAGCGGCCACGCTAATATGGCTGCTGCTTATTTTTGTTCCATTAAACCTTTTGAAAGATGGCGCTAACTGTTTTCAATATAATATCCATTAATTTGAGTAAAGGGGAAAAGGATGCGTCTTTCCCAATTAGAGCATAGTTGCGTTTTTGGTTTACCAAGTTAATTGATTAAATTTTTATTTTACTAAAGTTATTTATCGACTTTTTATTGCATAAAAAAACAAATAAACGTATAATATTCTTAAAAGAATATACTGAAAGTTCTGTTAAGTTAGATTTATCTGTTTTTTTCAAAAAATAGAGTTTACGAGAGAGAAGAGGGGATAATTTTGAAAAAGGTTTCTTTTTTAGTGTTTGCCATGGTTGCTTCTTTGTTACTTGTCTTGACAGGATGCGGGAAGGATAAGGAAGTCTCGACAACTGGTAAAGAAGAAGGGTCCAATGGGAAAACACTGAGGATCGTGACGGACGCCAACTATGCTCCATTTGAATATCTTGAAGGGGATAAGATTGTAGGATTCGATGTTGATTTCATCAATGCCGTTGCAAAAGAAGCGGGTTATGAAGTTAAATTGGAAAGTGTTGGTTGGGATCCGATTTTTGTTGAAATCGAAGGTAAGAGAGCGGATGTCGCCATATCTGCGATTACAGTGAATGACGAAAGAAAACAATCTTATGACTTCTCTGTTCCGTATTTCTTATCCACAAATAAGATTCTGGTTCCTGAGAATAGTGATATAAAATCAGGAGATGAATTGAAAGGAAACGTCATTGCCGTTCAGACTGGTACTACTGGACAGGAAGCGACAGAGAAACTCCTTGGAAAGAATCACAAGGATATCAAAAAATTCGAAAATAATAACCTGGCCATTCAGGAATTACTAAAAGGCGGAGCTTCGGCTGTCGTAGCTGATAATACGGTCGTTGAAGAATATGTGAAAAATAACCCCGATCAAAAACTGAAAGTCGTTGAAGATAGTAAAAGCTTCAATGAGGAGTTTTATGGACTTATGTTCCCAAAAGGCAGTGAATTAAAATCTGAGTTCGATAAAGCCGTGAATGCCATTTATGAAAATGGGAAATATGCGGAAATCTATAAAGAGTGGTTTGGTACTGATCCAGATATTGAAACGTTGAAAGCACAACAATAAAAACAAATGGATAGTAAAAGATTGCGTAACTTTACGTGTGAAGTTACGCAGTTTTTTTGGTCTTAGGAGGGAAACAATATGAGTTTTCGCTGGGATATTATTTTTGAATATGCTCCTTTCTTATTAAAAGGAACGTTGCTTACAATAGGGCTGTCGGTTTCCTCCATCCTCATCGGAACTTTTTTGGGGTTATTGATCGGTTTAGGGAAAATCATGAGAAACAAAGTGCTTGCCTTTCCATTTTACTGTTATGTCACGGTTTTTCGCGGAACACCGCTTTTAGTTCAAATCTTTTTAATCCATTTTGGAATTGTGCCCTTTTTTACTGGGGAAACGAATGCAGTAACTGCCGGTGTCATTGCTTTATCTTTAAATGCAGCCGCATACATTGCCGAAATTTTCCGGGCGGGCATTCAATCCATCGATAAAGGGCAAATGGAAGGGGCGCGTTCATTGGGAATGACCCATACCCAAACAATGATACATGTTGTATTGCCCCAAGCTTTCAAACGAATGATTCCTCCGTTAGGAAATGAATTCATCGTATTATTGAAGGATTCATCCCTGCTTTGTGTCATTGCTGCCCCGGAATTGATGTATTGGGGGAAAGCGATGGGGAGTCAATACTTTAAAGTGTGGGAGCCATACTTGGCGTGTGCCTTCATCTATTTATTCCTGACCCTCATTTTAAGTTTCGTATTAAATAGACTCGAAAGAAGGTTGAAAACAGAATGATCAAGGTGGAGAATCTAAAGAAGTCATTTGGCGAAAATGAGGTATTGAAAAATATCAATGCAATCGTTTCCCCTCGGGAAGTAGTCGTGGTGATTGGTCCTTCTGGGTCGGGTAAATCCACTTTCCTCAGGTGTATCAATCAACTTGAAACGATAACGGGAGGCCATATTTTCATTGAAGGGCTTGATACGACAGACAAGAAGGTCAATATCAATAAAGTCCGGACGGAAGTTGGCATGGTATTTCAGCATTTTAACTTATTTCCACATAAGACTGTTCTTGAGAATATAATGCTTGCGCCTATAAAGGTCCGCAAAATATCCAAAGAACAGGCTTCCCAAAGAGGGATGGAACTGCTTAAGAAAGTGGGACTTGCCGAGAAAGCGAACGCATATCCGGATTCATTATCGGGGGGACAAAAGCAACGTGTCGCAATTGCCAGGGCGTTGGCGATGGAGCCCAAAATCATGTTATTCGACGAGCCGACTTCCGCTCTAGATCCGGAAATGGTCGGTGAAGTTCTTGAGGTCATGAAGCAACTGGCTAAGGAAGGCATGACCATGGTAGTTGTGACCCATGAGATGGGGTTTGCAAAAGAAGTTGGAGATCGCGTGATTTTCATGGACGAAGGTTATATTATTGAAGAAAACATTCCAATTGAGATTTTTAATAATCCCCAGCAGGAAAGAACCAAAGCCTTTTTGAGTAAAGTGCTTTAATTACACATAAAGAAAAAAACCTTCCATTAAGGGAGGTTTTTTTTGGAGCATATCAGGTTATCAGGGTGCTTTATTTGATGTATGAAGCACCTAAAAGCGATTCAGGGCTTTTACCGAGCACGAGCATACTGATTTTGGCATAACCAATATTTTGAATTTGGGAGAAGGTCTGAAGTAATACCTGGATATTCGGATCATCCTTTAACTTTTGAACTTCCTCTATATATAATCCGATAACGGAGGGCATAACGAATTCAGGGGTATATTCGTTTGGGTTTTCATCCATGATTAATGTGCCCATAAATTGATATTTAAATTGAAGAGCCCGTGTTAAGGCAACGACATGGAGCAGTTTATTAAATAGTTCGGGGTAAGAATATTTAATTTTCTCCAGAGCTGCTTCTGTTGCCTGTAACTCATCGACACTAGATAAAGTGATCATGAATATCTCCTTTTTAGAATATATTGGATCCATCAGCATTTACCGTGCATTTTACTTTACTAGTCTACTCTCGCCGTAGCGCCTTGTAAAATGGTTAGATGTTATCATGTGCATAACTCAAATCTATGATAGTGCTTACATCAATCATGCTAGATAATTCACTACTTACGAGACAGCGCTTCCTTCGTATATTTCAGCCATTCTTTTGCAGCGTATGAAAGGTAATGGTCCTTACTCCATATAAATCCTAAATTCCAACTGATGGAGGGGTTTTTAACCTTGATTGTCTTTACGCGCTCATCATGGCGGCATAAACCTTCCGGTAATAGAGCAACGCCAAGTTTACAGTAGACCATTTCCTCAATAAAATCCCAGCGTGAGCTTTCAGTAACAATATGTGGAGAAAAACCAGCTTCATTACAGGATGAAATGATGAGATCTCGGAGGACGTAATCTTTATTGAATAAGATGAAAGATTCGTTTTCCAGGTCGGCCAAATCGATTTCTTCCTTACATGCATGCGGATGGGTGGGATGAACAATCAAGTTGATGTCTTCTTCCAAAAAGGCAAAGTGATGAAAATGTGCGGTGTTGGTTGGCAGGACTATTACTCCTATATCAATTAAGTCATTTTGGACGGATTCTTCTATCTTCTTTGAACCATCCTCTACTAATTGAAAGGTAATATTGGGATAGTCCTCATGAAAACGGCTAAGAATCCGGGGGAAAAAAGAAGCGTCGATGATCGGCGGCAGCCCGATGCGTATATGTCCCTTTTTTAAACCTAATAAATTGTCCATTTCAGTTTCTAAATTGTGAAAGGCCTTATCAATCAATTTTGCCTGTTCTAAGACAACCCTGCCTGCATCGGTCAAGATCAGTTGCTTGCGTGAACGATCAAAAAGCTCAACACCTAGCTCGGTTTCCAGGTTTTTAATCATCTTGCTGATGGTCGGCTGGGTAATGAATAAATGGTCGGCAGCACGAGTGAAGCTATTGAAATTAGTTACTTCTATAAAGTATTGCAAATGTTTAATATCCATTGCGTCACCTGTTATCCTCGTTTAAAATTAGTTTCATTTTACCCGTAAACGGAAGTGTTTGTAAAACATGATAAGCTTTACTTGGTTTTCATGCACGCATAAATAATCTGGATTCCCAAGGGGAACCCAGATTATGAAAAGACCGGCAATAATATCCGCCGTGAATTTTATTTGACCAACAAGACGGGCACTGGGGAATGTTGAACGATGTAGTGGCTTACACTGCCAAGGAATTCCTTGAAACCACTCAATCCGCGGCTACCCATGATGATAAGGTCACAATTCTGGGATTTTGCATGTTCCAATAATGTCGTGATGGCTGAGCCCTCTACGACAAATGTTTGGGATGAATTCGGGATTTCGGATAAAAGCGCCTCCGCTTTTTTAATCACTTCCTTGCCATACTTGAGCATGGATTCTTCAATTTCCTGAAATGCATTGCCATATATATTTGATTTGATTGGCAATGTTACAGCGTGAAGCACTTGGATTTCGATAGCGGGATCCAGCTTCGCTAATTCAATCGCTTTTTCTAAAGATTTAAGTGCCAATTCAGATTCATCATAAGCAACTAATATCCTTGAACATAGCATTGGTCGATCATTCCCTTCTTTAAATTAATATACCTATAGTATATCAATTTAAATCTTTCATATAGTTTCATATATTATAAATTTTGTGAATATTTATTGAAGTTTACGTTTACGTCAATGTTAGAATAAAGGTAAATAATCCCTTTGCAAAGTGTGGTTTTAACATGTACACCATTTCTGAGTTAGCAAAAGAATTCGGATTGACGACAAGGACCCTCCGTTATTATGAGGAACTGGGTATGCTTAGGCCAAAGCGTACCGAAACGGGAAAAAGAGTTTATGGAAAGAAAGAATATGCACAGCTCAAAATCATAATGCGCGGTAAGAAGTATGGTTTTTCGTTAGTGGAAATAAAGGATATAGTCCTTTTATTCGATAAGGATAGGACAGGCATTAAGCAGTTGGAAAAAACGATTGAAACTGCAGGACAGAAATTAAACGAAATTAATGAACGCATTAAAGAGCTGGATGGATTAAAGCAAGATTTTGAACAGGTAATCAAAGGCTTTACCGAAACCCTACATGACTTGAAAGTGAACGATAAAACAGGCAAGCGGTGTAATTAATCTTGAAAATAGGTTTTGATGATAGTAAGAGATGAATATATATTCTTAAAAACAAATGGGGTGGGAATTTGGAAATTCAAGAAACCATTGCAGTTGTGACAGGCGGGGCTTCTGGTCTGGGAGCTGCAACAGTAAGAAACATCATTAAAAAAGGTGGAAAAGCGGTCATATTTGACCTCTCGGAAGAAAACCGCGCTAAAATGGCGCGGGAATTGGGAGATTCAGTGCTGTTTATAAAAACGGATGTAACTAGTGAAGAAAGCGTATCGGTAGCATTGGCTGAAGGAATGAAAAAATTCGGGAGCATCAATACAGTCATCAACTGTGCAGGCATTGCGATTGCAGAGAAGGTCATAGGCAGAAAAGGTATACATGAATTGAAAGCGTTCTCAAATGTCGTGCAGATCAATTTGATCGGTACGTTTAACGTAATCCGGCTTGCGGCTGAAAAAATGGTCGAAAATGAACCGAACCAAGAGGGGGAGCGTGGGGTCATTATCAATACAGCTTCGGTAGCTGCCTTTGAAGGACAAATCGGACAAGCCGCATATAGTGCCTCTAAGGGGGGGATTGTTGCCATGACTCTCCCGATTGCAAGGGAGCTTGCCACCAAAGGGATACGTGTCGTATCGATTGCACCCGGTCTATTCCATACTCCGATGTTCGATTCATTGCCTGAAGAAGCCAGGACGTCATTAGGTAAAACCGTGCCATTCCCACCAAGGCTCGGGTATCCCGAAGAGTACGCTAAACTAACGGAAAGCATCATAACGAATCCAATGCTGAATGGGGAAACCATCAGGCTTGATGGGGCCATTAGAATGGCACCCAGGTAAGTTGTTAATTCCTTCAGGGAAATCCATTGTAAATCTGGAAAAAGAGCCTCCGGCAAGGAAATGGAGAGGAGAGAAAACAGATGAAGCATCCATACCTAAGTGAAGATCATGAAATTTTCCGTAAGTCATTCCGAAAGTTTTTAGAGAAAGAAGCAGTTCCCAACTATGAACGGTGGGAAGAAGAGAGAATCATTCCCCGGTCATTTTGGGTGAAAATGGGGGAACAGGGTTTTTTATGTCCGGACCTTGGAGAAGAGTATGGGGGTTCCGGGGTAGATTGGGGCTTTGCTGTCATAATTAATGAAGAATTGGAAAGAGTGGGTTCTGGTTTCATTGGTTTCGGACTTCACAGTGACATCACCGTTCCGTATATTTCCGCATACGGAAATGAGTCGCAGAAACGGCGTTGGCTTCCTAAATGCACGACAGGGGAAATCATTACAGCCATTGCCATGACAGAGCCTGACACAGGTTCAGATTTGGCCAATATTAAAACGACTGCCATTTTGGATGGAGATCATTACATATTAAATGGCCAAAAGACATTCATCACAAATGGTATTCATTCGGATTTGGTCATCGTTGCCTGTAAAACGGATCCAAGTGCCGTTCCGAAACATAAAGGCGTTAGCTTAGTCGTGGTCGAAAGGGATACACCCGGATTTTCCAGGGGGAGAAAACTGAAGAAACTTGGCTTGCACAGTCAGGATACAGCAGAACTCATCTTCGAGGATTGCCGTGTTCCAAAGGAAAACCTGCTTGGTGAAGAAGGCAAGGGGTTTACTTACTTAATGGAAAAATTGCAGCAGGAACGCCTTGTGGTGGCGATTTGTGCTCAAACCGCATCTGAGGATATGCTGGCCGATACGATTGAGTACGTGAAGGGCAGGGAAGCGTTCGGAAAATCCGTAAGTCAGTTTCAAAATACCCAATTCAAAATGGCGGAAATGGCAACGGAAATCAAAATGGGGCGTGCCTTCCTAGATCAATTGATCGCCAAACATATGTCTGGTGAACAGGTTGTAACGGAAGTTTCGATGGCAAAATGGCGTTTGACGGAGACTGCCCGAAAAATATCCATTGAATGCATGCAGCTCCATGGCGGCTATGGATATATGGAGGAATACAAGATTGCCAGAAGGTATCGGGATGTTCCCGTAGCAAGCATCTATGCCGGGACAAATGAAATCATGAAGAAAATCATCGCCAAGAATCTGGGTCTATAATAAAACGATGAGAAGGGGAGAGAGTATATGCGGGAAGTGGTTATCGTTGAAGGGATCCGCACGCCAGTTGGCAGAAGGAACGGTGTCTTGAAAGACGTTCGCCCTGATGATCTGGCAGGGGAAGTATTGAAGAAGCTGATTGAAAAGGCGGGCATCGATCCGGCTATTGTCGATGATGTCATTTTAGGTTGTGTTTCACAGTCGGGCGAACAGGCCGGTGATATAGCAAGGGTTGCTGCACTGATTGCCGGATTTCCAATTGAAGTGCCGGGAACGACGATTGACCGTCAATGCGGATCAAGTCAGCAGGCAGTCCATTTCGCTTCCCAGGCCATCTTGTCAGGTGATATGGATGTCGTAGTGGCCGGTGGTGTGGAGAATATGTCACGAGTTCCCATGGGGTCTAATTATCAAGGTGCTGGAACAAGCCAAAAGTATATGGACTCGTATGAGGTGATCAACCAAGGTTTGTCAGCTGAGAGAATCGCCGATAAGTGGGGAATAACACGGGAAGATTGTGATCAGTTTTCCGTTGAGAGCCATGCCAAGGCAATACGCGCTCAAAAAGAAGGGCATTTTACCCGTGAAATGATATCAGTAACGGGTACTGATAAAGAAGGAAATCAAATCGAAGTTACGGAAGATCAAGGCCCAAGGGATGGAACCACGCTTGAAGTACTTGCTGGATTGAAACCGGTTTTTCAAGACGGCGGTTTAATCCATGCAGGGAACTCAAGTCAGATCAGTGATGGTGCTGCCGTTTTATTATTGATGGAACGCAGTAAAGCCGAAGAACTTGGATTGAAACCGCGCTTTAAAGTGCATACACGGGTTGTTGTCGGATCAGATCCCACCCTGATGCTTACGGGACCGATTCCCGCCACCAAAAAAGCTTTGGAAAAAGCAGGTCTTACAATTGATGATATCGATATCTTTGAAGTGAATGAGGCTTTCGCTCCTGTACCGATTGCCTGGCTAAAAGAAACGGGGGCAGACCCCCAAAAGCTGAATCCAAATGGCGGGGCGATTGCCTTGGGTCATCCTCTTGGCGGAAGCGGGGCCCGATTGATGGTGTCGATGATCCATGAGTTAGAAAGGACGGGCGGCCGTTATGGGCTGCAAACAATGTGTGAAGGCCACGGCATGGCTAATGCAACCATCATTGAAAGATTGAACGGAAGCCGGACTATCGATTTATGAACATTCGTAATTCGCACGAAAGTAAAAGCTGAAAAAGGGATGAAGCCGACCATCGGCAGGCTTTGCCTGAACTCTGCCTGTTGATGGTGGTTACTTGAGGAGGAACATGATATGTCAGTAACGATTAAAAATATCTTTGATCATACGGTTCAGAAATTTCCCATTAAAGAAGCTATCTACGACGTGAGAAGAAATATCCGCTATACGTACATTCAATGGAATGAGCAGGTGAATAGGTTGGCGGCGGCCCTCCAAGCGGAAGGGGTGCGAAAAGGGGACAGGGTCTCTACGTACCTTTACAACAATGAAGAGCTTGCAACAGCATTCTTTGCCTGTGCAAAAATCGGCGCAATCTTTAATCCGATCAACTTCCGATTAATGCCGGAAGAGTTGGCCTTCATCTTGAACGATGCTGCTCCAAAGGTCGTTTTATTCGAACACGAACTGGAAACGAACGTTGCCGCGGTTGAAAAGCGATTTCCGGAAACGGCTTTTTGGTATATTGATGATAATGTGCCTGGATATGCAAAAGGTTACCGCCAGAAGATGGCAAGTATCTCATCAAAGCCAGATGAAGTGGACGTTCACGAAGATGATATCTATGCCATCATGTATACGAGCGGGACAACCGGTCGTCCAAAAGGGGTCATTCACCTTCATAAAGATATGGTCAAACAAGCTGAGATTTTAATTGAGGCCATGAAGTATGAACGCTCTGATATCGGTTTGATTACTGCACCGATGTTTCATTGTGCCGAATTACACTGTTCCTTTTTACCTCGCATACAGGTCGGTGCCGCAAATGTCATATTGCATCAGTTTAATCCCAAAAAGGTCATGGAACTGATTGAATCGGAAGGGATCACCAAGTTTTTTGCTGCACCTACGATGTGGAACATGCTCCTCCAGGAAAATTTGGATGAGTACAAATTCCAGAGTTTGAGGCTTGGGCTTTATGGGGCAGCCCCGATGGCTCCAACACTTGTACGTGCCTGTCAGGAGAAACTCGGCATCCAGTTCATCCAAGCTTATGGAATGACTGAAATGGGTCCTGCCATCACTCTCCTATTGGAGGAAGACCAAATTAGAAAAGCGGGTTCTGCCGGCAAGGCATGTTCCGATCATGAAATAATCATTGCCCGTCCGAATGAAGAAGGGCCATCGGATCCCGAGGATATGCTGGAACCTGGGGAAACAGGGGAAATTCTTGTGAAGGGTCCGTGTATCATGCAGGGGTATTTTCAAAAAGATAGAGAGACCGAAAAGGCGCTTTACAAAGGCTGGTACCATTCCGGTGACATCGGTTTCCTGGATGAAGACGGATATCTGTGGGTCAAGGACCGGGTGGACGACATGATTATTTCTGGAGGGGAAAATATTTATCCACGTGAAGTGGAAGATACACTATATGAGCATCAAGGAATTCTCGACTGTGCAGTACTTGGTCAGCCGGATGATCAATGGGGGGAAACGGTGACGGCCTTCATCGTAGCCAAAGACCCAACGCTTGCGGAAAACGATTTAGAAGCCTGGTGTAAAAACAGTGTTACGCTAGCAAACTATAAACGTCCAAGAAGATATATCTTCTGTAATGAGCTGCCTCGTAACGCAAGCGGGAAGATACAAAAGTTCATGCTTCGTAAACAGTTAGAAGAAAACGTTAATGGAGAAAGTTTAGGGAACTTTCTTTAATGCAGGGGTCAGTAGCGGATGCAACCACTGACAAGTTAGGGGGAAAAGTCATTTAGAATTTGCTTGGCTTGCAATCATACTTGGAAGGAAGAAATTTAATAAAGAGCCGTATGGATGAATGATTATATAAATAATAATAATCCTGTGGAACAAATCAAGCAGAGAGAATAGTTATCCACAACAAAAATACAGCGTGGGCAGCATAACATCCCCTTTATCCACATAACCCACAGGGTTATCCATAAATAACATTATTTTCATGTTAATAAAGTGAGTTATTGTACTTATATTTTATCAGTATTTTCAGAATATATCCACAATATACACAGGGGTGTGGATAAGCTATATAAATAAAGAAAACACAAGGGGATGATTTACAACCCCTTGGTTTGATTTATCATGCTTATTAACGGCGATTATGAGCACGGCGGTCAGCTGCATTTGCCCGGGCCTGTGCCTCGATGTCTTCCTGGTCAGCCAGTTCGGAAGAATATTCCACGTCAAGTCCGTCACTCTTCAGGTTTTTAGGAACCTGAGGAAGTTTTTGTTTGTTCTTATCTCGATTATGGTGTATGCTTTTTCGTCCCATGTTAGCGCCTCCCTAGAATGAAAAAATAAGCTGGAGATGAATTCACTAATCATCTCCAGCTTATTTTGTGTTGGGTGGCTATTCAAAATGTACGGGAAAAAACTCCAAACTTAACGACGGGATTTCTTCTCGGTATAACCGCCAGCTCGATCTGCTTTTTTAAATTCACGAGCATAAAGAATAGCTTGGGTACTAGTTAAGTTACTTTTCTCTTTATCGTGTTTTTTGAGCAATTAGATCATCTCCATTTCACTTAATATCCCTATTTTTTCCTAAAATGACCCTTTCATACGTGAGAATCTTCATTCAAGATATTTTGTAAAGCTTCTTTAAGGATTGGAAAGGAGAAAGTGAATCCTTCGTCTTTAAGTTTAGTGGGAAGGACATTTTGTCCTTCAAGCACAAGTATGCTCATTTCCCCCAGCAGTTTTTTGAGGAAGATGGGTGGTACGGGTAACCAATGTGGCCGGTGCAGGACAGCTCCTATCGTTTTCCCGAATGTATCCATCTGAACGGGGTTCGGCGCCGTAAAATTGACTGGACCCTCTATCCGCTGATCGTTCATGCAAAAGATGATTGCCCGGACCACGTCATGGATATGAATCCAGGAAAGCCACTGATTCCCTTTGCCCATCTTTCCTCCGCCGAATAGTTTATAGGGAAGGACCATCATTGGCAGTGCGCCATCTTTTTCTCCAAGAATCACCCCAAATCTTGTTAGGACCAACCTATTACTGTAAGAGCGTGATTTAGCCGCTTCCTTTTCCCATAGTTGAACAGTACGGGCCAAGAAATCATCACCAACGGATCCAGAGGTTTCGGTAAAGGTCTCATCGTCCGAAATACCATAATATCCGACTGCACTTGCATTAATGATGACGGACAATTTATCGGGCAGCATAGAGATAATCCGGTTCATCTCTTTGGAAGCTTCGACCCGGCTTTCGACAATCCGGCGTTTTCGTTCAGGTGTCCAACGCCCGCTGTTAAGGGATTCACCAGCAAGGTTAATGAAAACATCTAGCCCCGCCAAGTGCTTTTCCGGCTGTGCCTCCTTGGCCAACCAGTTAATATATGTCAAATTAGTCTGTTTTTTAAATTTTTCGGGATGACGGGTCAAAATATATATATCATGATTTTCTTTTGATAATTCATCAATAAGGGCTGTGCCGACAAAACCGCTTCCACCAGCAATGGCTATTTTCATCAGAACCACTTCCTTTCCCTTTCTTTCCTTCACTTTAACATGTCCATGTTCTTTTTTCATTTTTAGACATGCTATATATAGAAATGGTAAACGTAAAGGGGTAAAGTAGTGGTGGGGGTGGATTTATGCCAAACATAACAAAAATAACAACCCAAAAGAAACGTAAAGATCGTTATAACATTTTCGTTGACGAAAAATATGCCTTCAGTGTAGATGAAGAAGTGCTATTGAAATTTCATTTGAAAAAGGGGATGGAACTTGATGACCTGCTTTTGGCAGAAATACAATTCCATGATGAAATCCAAAAAGCATTTACCGATGCAATTAATTATTTATCATACCGAATGCGCTCGGAATCGGAAATTCGCCTTTATTTAAAAAAGAAGGAGACGGAAGAGCCGATCATTAAAGAAGCGATACATAAACTATACAGTTTTAACTATTTAGATGACCTTGAATTTGCCAAGGCTTACGTACGGACCCATGTGAATGGAGGTAATAAAGGGCCCACTACCCTTAAGCTCGAGCTTAAGGAAAAAGGGGTGCAAGAAAAGTTAGTTATCGAGGCATTGAAGGAATACCCCTATGATATTCAGATTGAACATGCAAGGAAACTTGCTGGAAAAGCGGTCAAAAAGGAAAAAAACATTTCCGAACGAGCTTTAAGGTTGAAAGTTGAACAAACCTTGTTACGGAAAGGTTTCCCTAGAGATGTCATCCATGAAGCACTTGAAGATGTGACGGTTGAAAAGGATGAAGATGAACAATGGGATTCTCTTTGCCACCATGCCGAAAAAATGCAACGCCGATATAAAAACCATGAAGGCTTCGAATATGAACAAAAAATGAAGCAGGCATTATACCGAAAAGGTTTTCCAATAGAATTGATTGAGCGTTTTCTTTCCCTTTCAGATGCGGAATAAGTGCATCGATAGCCAAATCACTAAATTTTGTTTAATATAGAAGTAAATTAATATTTCATTTAAGGAGTCATATATATGAGTGACGTAAGATACAGCAAGTTGTCCGCCTATGAACTACAACAGGAAATTGCAGCGTTGACTGAAAAAGCGAGAAAAGCAGAGCAATTGGGAATGGTTAATGAATACTCTGTATTGGAACGAAAAGTGACGATGGCCAAGGCCTATTTGTTAAATCCGGATGATTTCAAAAAAGGTGAAATATATCAAATTGACGGAGATCCCGGGGTCTATTTCAAAATTGATTATATGAACGGCGTATTCGCCTGGGGTTACCGCTTAGGTGGTAGCGGAAAGGAAGAAGCACTTCCGATTTCAATGCTGAAATAAAAAAGGAATCGGGGAAAACCCGATTCCTTCTGGTGTACGAGTTAATTCGATCGCTCGTTTGATGCTTTCATTCTTTCTTGAGGGTGTGTATTAATACTGCCATCTGCACGCTTTGAAGCATATCTTGCCTTTGCACGAGGCTCGCCTTGGAATTTATTATTGTTTTGGTTGGGGAATCCTTTTTGTTTATTTCGCAAATTTTTCTCCTCCAAGCATCAGATTAAAGAAAGAAGCGTTTCCGCTTACAACTAGTATGGGTATGGGACAGTATAGTTCATTCTGTAAAAATATTGGCAATGAGGTGGTTCAAATGAATGATTACCATGAAAGGTTAACCAAGATACTGCTTGAGAAAAATGATCACATCACGTATGAGCAAGCTTTGACTTGGGTGGAATTATTATGGGAAGATTTCGAAGCGACCTATGCAAAGGCTGGGCATGAATATGCCGGAGAAGAAATGACATCGCGCGTTGTAAGGACCTGGATTGATAACTATGGTGAGCAATTCCACGAATTCATTGCAAAGAATCCTAAATACCGACAGTTATTAAATCAGCAGAATCGACTGCATTAAAATAGCTGATTCCAGGGGGGGCCTGGAATCAGCTATTTTTCAATATACAGCGACTACAAAATAATATTCAATTTCTTCTGCAGTTTCGCTTCGCTGAAAATCCAGCCGGTATAAGAATTCAAGATATTCAATTCGCTGTCTAAATGGACCACCGCCACAAACGGGTAATATCCATTGCTTCTGTATCTTAAATCGATGAAACGGACTTCATAATATTCTTTTATCTGTTCAATTTCAAATCGGTAAACCGGAGAAAAGGACAGAAAGGCTGCCAAGTTGATATCCTTCTTGGCGGCTTCGAGAATTTCACTTTCAGGTAAGGGCACTCGATCGAACGTATCAAGAATCGTCACATATCCATTATCGGCTCGTGCCACATAATAATTCTTTTCAGTAATAACCGCAATTTTCCAGCGGTGAAAACGCATGGTCGGTGATAAAAGAATTTTCCTTGCTCCAGGAATTTGCCGTTTGACCACTTTCTTTATAAAAGCTTGTTCCCTGAATCTGGAAATGTAGTAAATGACGAGTATTCCGTAAATGGAAAGAAATAAATAGCCTGGAGGAAATCCAAAGCCCCATAATATCAAGCCGGCAACATGTATTCCAAAAATGAACGGATCAAATGTATTGATGACTCCTAAAGCTACCCATTTTGATGAAATTGGCCTAAGAGCCTGGGTCCCATAAGCATTGAATATATCCACGAATACATGAAGGAATACGGCTAAAAAGGTCCAAAGCCAAAGATGAAGGTAATTTGCTTCAGGTATGAAGGCGAAAAGTGCTCCACTGATTATCAAGGGCCAAAGTAATACAGCGGGAATGGAATGCGTGATTCCACGGTGATTTCGAATATATACAGCGTTATTCCTTAATTTTAAAACGGTGTCAATGTCTGGAGCTTGTGATCCCAATATCGTACCTGCTATGACTGCACTTGCGGTGACTGGGCTCTGCGCAATGACAGGATCTAATGTGGCAAGACCTCCAAGAGCAATTCCCATGACAAAGTGAGTACCTGTATCCAAAAAACTAACCTCCCTGCCACAATTTGAAAAAAATGATCTTCTTTCATCATACCGTATTTATATATTAACCATCAAATGAATAAAATTTTTACTTATTTCCGTGCCCGTTATAAATAAATGGATATGAACATGCTATTAAAAAAAGAATGACCTATTATAGGTATTCCCATTTTTGATAAGAGTTTAACATCTTTGGAGGAACTGATGTGAAAGAAATAACGATCCCCACAATAGAAAAAATAACAATCGAAGAATTTCAAAAAGATTTGGTTTCCTGGTTTCTCGAAGAACAACGAGAATTGCCATGGAGGAAAAATAAAGATCCATACCGTGTTTGGGTTTCTGAAATAATGTTGCAGCAAACGAGAGTGGATACGGTGATTCCTTATTTCAACCGATTTGTGGAATGGTTCCCAACACTCGAGGATTTTGCCAATGCCGATGAAGAGAAAATCCTAAAAGCATGGGAAGGGCTGGGATATTACTCACGTGTAAGGAATCTGCATAGTGCCGTTCAGGAAGTGAAGGCTTCCTATAATGGAATCGTACCGGATGATCCCGCGGAAATTTCAAAATTGAAAGGTGTCGGTCCTTATACAGCTGGTGCGATTCTTAGTATCGCATACGGCAAGCCTGAGCCAGCCGTTGATGGAAACGTCATGCGTGTTTTATCAAGGATATTGATGATATATGAAGACATAGCAAAGCCAAAGACAAGAAAAACATTCGAAGCTGCCGTCAGAAAGCTGATCGATCATGAACATACCTCTGCCTTCAATCAAGCCTTGATGGAGCTTGGTGCATTAATCTGCACACCAGGTAAGCCTGCCTGCCTATTATGTCCTGTTCAAAGTCATTGTCTAGCATTTGAATCCGGGGTTCAGTCGGAATTGCCGGTGAAAATCCAAAAGAAAAAAACACGGGATGTACCAATTGTAGCTGCTGTTCTAACGAATGAAAAAGGTGAATATTTAATTCATAAGCGAGCATCAGAAGGGTTGCTTGCAAATCTTTGGGAATATCCGAACTTCGAAAACAATTCATCCTTTTTGCATAAGCGGGAATTCTTCGTGAGTCGGTTTCAGGAAATGTATGGCGTCAAACCTGAAATCACTGAATCACTTGTGAGAATTGAACATGTTTTCTCACATCTCGTTTGGAAAGTGGACACATATATCGGAGCGGTCAAAGAGGCCATCAGTGAAGAGACACTAAGAGAACAGCAACTTAAGTGGGTGAGTGAAGCAGAGATGGAGGAGTTGGCATTTCCGGTTTCCCACCAAAAAATGATGAAGGCGTATAAAGAGAAAGAACATGTTGAATAAAGGATTTTTTTAAGTGTATGGTAAAATAAGGGTGTTAGGGGGCGGGGGAATGAGGATAGTCATTCAAGCATTCATGGGTTCAATCATCATTCATGCTTTATATTTTGGGAGTATGATAATGGTCGGGACCATAAAAACGAGCAGATATAAACCGGATATTGAAAATGCATGGGAACAAGTAGGGGCACTCCAGAATGAAACGGTATTCGGTAATGTCCTTTCACCTTCTTTATATTCGTTAACATTTTTGGGGACAGCCCTGATTTGCGCAATGGCTATAACGTCTTATAATAAAAATGTGATTAAAAAAAGGCGCTAGTGAAATGGGTAGCATGAAAGAGGATATCGGCTAAGATATCCTCTTCCTTTTGTTGATTTTCAAAGTCATATCCGTATAAAATCAATCGTAAATGGTTTTCGTTCCATGAGTATAATCGGCTTCCTGCCTGTTAAGTCCGCCTCTATTTTCAATTTCTTTGATGATTTCGCTATGGATACTCTGTCCTTCTTGGTTTAAATAAGGTACCATTTGTTGAAGGGAGTGATGAAAATAGGCAAGTTCACTATTTTCCCAATCCGATTTTTTCATCATCGACAACTCTGTCATATCACGTCCAACATACATAACAGTAACACTCCTTAAAAAAATGATTTTTATTACTCGGTGTTTACTCAGAAAGGATGAATAAACGAATGGAACAAAAAGTGGCACTCGTTACAGGTAGCAGTAAAGGTTTAGGCAGAAGCACGGCAATAAAACTTGCGGAGGAAGGTTACGACCTCGTTATTAATTATGCCCGGAGCAAGTCAAAAGCATTAGAAGTGGCAGCCGAAATTGAAGCGTTGGGGCGTAAAGCCCTTGTAGTTAAGGCAAATGTCGGTGACGTTGCGAAAGTGAAAAGCATGTTTGAGGAAATCGATGCTTATTATGGACGTTTGGATATATTCATCAATAATGCGGCCTCAGGAGTGCAGCGTCCATTGATGGAGCTGGAGGAATCCCATTGGAACTGGACCATGGACATCAATTCAAAGGCCCTTCTTTTCTGTGCACAGGAAGCGGCAAAATTAATGGAGAGGAACGGCGGGGGGAAAATCGTCAGCATCAGTTCACTTGGATCCATTCGCTATTTGAAAAATTATACAGCTGTTGGAGTTTCCAAAGCTGCGCTTGAAGCCCTGACAAGATATTTAGCGGTCGAATTGGCTGAAAAAAATATTTGTGTCAATGCCGTTTCAGGCGGTGTGATCGATACAGATGCCCTGAAGTCTTTCCCGAATCGGGATGAAATGCTTGCCGAGGCGGCAGAACAGACTCCGGCCGGACGGATGGTCGAGGTGGAAGATATGGTGAATACCATCCTATTTTTAATTTCCGACGGAGCCAGTATGATTCGTGGACAAACCGTAATAGTTGATGGAGGCATTTCATTGCTTGTTTAATGTAACTGGAAAAATTTAAATGTTTTTAGTGGGATAACACTCCTGGATAATGGTTATCTTATTATCGTGGAGGTGATATCAATGGCTAAAAACATGAATAAATCACAAGCAGGTACTGATGTTCAACAAGTGAGACAACAAAACGCTCAATCTCAACAAGGTCAAGGCCAATTCGGCACAGAATTTGCTTCTGAAACTAACGTTCAAGAAGTGAAACAACAAAACGCGCAATCTCAGCAAAAAAAGGGCCAAGGTCAAGCACAAGGCCAATTCGGTACAGAGTTTGCTTCTGAAACTAACGTTCAAGAAGTGAAACAACAAAATCAAAAATCTCAAAGCAATAAAAGCCAAGGCTAATCGCCGATAAAAGCATCCTTCTTTTGAAGGGTGCTTTTTTTGACTTTCATTGGATTCGACAAATGTTTCTTCGTGTTTACATATTATGTCAAAGGAAAAAACGGATAAAAATAGAATATACATATTATAGAAAAAATACAGATTAGGAAGGTGCATTCATGGAGGAATTTAACCGGCTTATAAACAACCAGTTGAAAACGATGGATAAGCTTTTACTTTTACAATCCGAAATCGAAAGATGCCAAGATATAGAGAAGCAACTCCTTGCCCTGGAAGAGGAGAGTGAAGCAGACACCATTCAGGAAGAGATTCAACTCAAAAAGCAGGAATTGAAAAGTATCCATGATATGTTCGAGAAGCAAACGGAAGAAGTCATCCGATATTTTCAGCAAGGACAGGCTGCCATACGATGAATAACCGGCTAATTTCTTAGTTAAAATGGGTGGATGGTCAGACTTTTTCGACTTATTTACACATTTTCACTGGGAGATTAGCCACTTTTGTTTTAAATTTATGAATAAATCGCTATAATATAGGAATATAGGGTAAATGGAAAAAAGTATATATTTTTAAATACACACAACAACTGCAAACGGAATAGGGCACAGTACGCTGTCAGGGTGTCTATAGAAAGTAGGGAGAGATAAATGGGGATTGTTCCTGCCGAAGGAGGAAAAATCCAAATCCATAGCTATAAACATAATGGGCATATCCATCGTATCTGGGAAGAGACGACCGTTTTAAAAGGGACCCAAAATCTGGTGATAGCAGCGAATGACCGTACTATGGTAACGGAATCAGATGGAAGGACCTGGATTACGAGAGAGCCGGCGATTTGCTATTTTCATTCAAAGTATTGGTTTAATGTTATTGGTATGTTGAGAGAGGACGGGGTTTATTACTATTGCAATATCAGTTCGCCGTTCACATACGAATCGGGAGCATTGAAATACATTGACTATGACCTGGACATTAAAGTATTCCCAGATATGACGTTTAATTTGCTGGATGAGGATGAATATGAAAGGCATCGGAAAGAAATGAATTACCCGGATGCCATCGATTCAATATTGAAACAGAACGTAGACTATTTGATTTATATGATACGCCAGCGAAAAGGACCATTCTCCGCAGAATTTATTGATAGTTGGTATGAACGCTTTTTAACCTATCGATGATAGAAAAGGCCTGCTGCATAATTGGCAGGCTTTTTCATTATGTATCGTGCCTACACATCTGATTCAATCTTTCAAGAATGCAGGAACCATTAAACCTCCTATATATGGTTATGAAAGTTAGTGAATGAAATCCTTTTGATAGTTAATCATCGAAAAGGAAAATATAATTGAATGGTGTATTTAAGATATAAGATTCCAAATTGACTGTTATGGACTTTTTTTATCATTTGGATTTAATGATTCAGAAAAGGAGGAAATCCGTGGGGAGTATTAAGAGATATTTGCAATTCGTCAAACCATATAAATGGCAGATAATCGGGACGGTACTGATTGGATTGCTAAAGTTCGCGATTCCGCTTTTGCTTCCATTGCTCAGTAAGTATATTGTGGATGACATCATCGGAAATGGTGACCTGTCCAAAGCCGTGAAGTCCGAACGCCTTTTATGGGCAATGGCCATCATGATATTCATTTTCGTTGCAGTCAGACCGCCGATTGAGTATTACCGTCAATATTTCGCTCAATGGACCGGAACGAAAATCTTATATGATATTCGTAATGATTTATTTACTCATATACAGAAACTGAGTTTTAAATATTATTCCAACACAAGAGTGGGCGAGGTCATTTCAAGGATGATCACGGATGTGGAACAAACGAAGAACTTTGTCATCACGGGTCTGATGAATCTTTGGCTCGATATCGCAACGATCATCATAGTGATAGTCATCATGTTTACGATGGACGTGAAGCTAACCATTGTATCCATCATCATGCTTCCATTTTACGCATTTTCGATCAAGCATTTCTTCGGCAAGCTGAGAACCTATACAAGGATTCGGTCCCAAGCGTTGGCGGATGTACAGAGTCACCTACATGAACGGGTTTCAGGGATGTCGGTCATCAAAAGCTTTGCGATAGAGGACAGGGAACAGGAATTGTTTGCGAAGCAGAACAAGAATTTCCTTGATAAGGCCCTAAAGCATACGAGCTGGAATGCTAAGTCATTTGCTGTCGTGAATACGATCACGGATATTGCCCCCCTGCTCGTGATAGGATTTGCCGGTTATCAGGTCATTCATGACCAATTGTCACTGGGTACCATGGTTGCTTTCGTCGGTTTCATAGACCGGCTATATAATCCCCTCAGACGTTTAGTTAACTCTTCTACGACAATGACCCAGACATTGGCGTCCATGGACAGGGTTTTTGAGTTTGTGGATGAGAAGTATGATATCGATGACGAACCAGGGGCGAAAGAGTTGAAGCATGTGGATGGCGGTATAACCTTTCAGGATGTATCGTTTGCTTATGACGAGAAAGAGGCACCCGTTTTAAAACATATCAATTTGGATGTTAAACCAGGGGAAACCATTGCACTTGTCGGGATGAGCGGAGGCGGGAAATCCTCGATCGTCAGTTTGATTTCCCGTTTCTATGATGTGACGGAGGGAAGGGTATTATTGGATGGGACGGATATCCGTAAATATCAAGTCCGCAGCCTAAGAGATAAAATAGGAATGGTTCTACAGGATAATATCTTATTTAGTGAATCGGTTAAGGCCAATATCCTTATGGGCCGGCCTGATGCAAGCGATGAAGAAGTATTTGAAGCGGCAAAGGCGGCGAATGCTCATGACTTCATCATGGGTCTAAAAGAAGGATATGAAACGAAAGTCGGGGAGCGGGGAGTTAAATTATCCGGAGGCCAAAAACAACGGGTGGCCATTGCGAGGGTATTTTTGAAAAACCCGCCAATCCTTGTTCTCGACGAAGCCACATCGGCATTGGATTTGGAAAGTGAACACTATATCCAGGAGGCGCTGGATATTTTGGCGAAAAACCGGACCACCATCATCGTGGCACACCGGTTATCGACCATCACCCATGCCGACCGGATCGTTCATATCGATAATGGGGAAATTACGGAAATGGGAACACACGAAGAACTCATGAAAAAGCAAGGGCATTATTACAACCTATTTCAAGTGCAACAATTGGATGCTTAAGGAGAAAAGGAAAAACAATATATAAAAGAAGACCATTCCGCTAACGGGAATGGTCTTTCTTATTCTTATCCGAACCGGTGGATAATGTTATGAAATCCTTTTTTCATGCAGCGTTTTTTTTCTGTCAGGAAGAAATCGCGGCAGATGCTTTATTCCCTCAGGCAAGGCGATGCCGACAATGATCAAGCACATCCCGAACCATTGCAGTGACGTAACCTGTTCATTCAAGAAGATGACGGAAACGACCATCGCTGAAGGAAGCTCTGCTGCACAAAGAATCGTTCCAAGCCCGACACCCACTTTCGGCAAACTGACTGCAAAGAAAAAGAAAGGAACTAAAACACCCAATGTGCCGAGGAGCAGACCGTAGTACCATAGGTTCGTTTGGACAAGATTCGTCACAAGTGTGACGGGGTTAGTCGTGAATACAGCAGTCAGCATGGCACCTGTTGCAATGAAAAACAACCGTTTCATTGAAGATTCCCCAACTGCGAATTGAGAGTTGCAGTACATATACAGTGCAAAGAGCAACGCAGACAATAATCCGAACAATACGCCTTTCAGGCTTAGACCGGATAGTGGCTGACCAAAAATCGCCCCCGCCAATAATGTACCGATGAAGAGAACGAAAATAGCAATGAGTTTATTTTTATCCGGGCGTCTTTTATTTAAGAAACTTTCTATAAGGACGCCTATCCAGGTAAATTGAAATAAAAAGACAACGGCAATCGAAGCGGGAAGCTCGGATACGGAAACGGCATATGCCTTTCCGACGAAAGTGGACATCATGCCCGTGATTAATAGTAATCCGGCACTCTTCCATGAAACTTTATATTTAAACGAAAAAAGAAATAACACAGAGACAATCAGCCAACCGACGAGGTATTGACTGCCGACCAGTTCTCCGGAAGAATGGCCATCCATGAATCCAAATTTGATCATCGTGGATAATGTACCATATGAGATCGAACCGATTAAGACCATTATGGAATACTTCAAAAGTTGCATGTTTTTCCCCCCTGTAAAAATAAAAATCGC
The DNA here is from genome assembly GCF_014844095.1 of Brevibacillus sp. JNUCC-41. NCBI lineage: Bacteria > Bacillati > Bacillota > Bacilli > Caryophanales > Bacillaceae > Peribacillus > Peribacillus sp. JNUCC41. The sequence goes on from NZ_CP062163.1 coordinate 2,610,365, forward strand.
CACCTGCCAAAAAGGCAAGTGACGAACGAAAAAAGGAAATCCTTTTAAAATTCCGTCTCTCAACAAAAGTTGAGTTTAAAAAATTGTTTGTGTTGCATTACCTTAGCTTAAAGTCTTTGTGAATAGTTGTCAACCAGAAAAATAAGTTAAACCAGCAGTCGATCTTTAAGCTAAAGGCGGCGGCGGAGGTCGGAAATGTTCCTTTCATGCATAGTAATTGAAAACCCAAAAAGAGGCGAATAGCCGAATGGGGCGATGTGTTTCAGTCACGATTTTCCTGGAAGTCTTCCAAAGTACCACGATATTCCGCGTCTTTCATTTTGCGAAGATTAGGTTTTTTTTCTGCAGTTGGCTCATCATTTGGCTTTTGATTGTGAAGCTTGGAAAGAGCCAAACGATAATCCTGATCTTTCATTTTCAATTCATCATTGTCTGTTGGGGAGATGATTTCGGTAACGGAATCATCTGCCGAAGAGATAGAGGACTCTTCCAACGAGTTCTCTTCCTCGACACCCGGCGGCTTATCATCAGGTGATAAGGCTTTGATATTGAATGTGATCAAGCCCGTAACCGCTATTATGGCAACGATGATAATTAGAATTATGCCCATTGAATCAAGCCTCCTAGAGCTCGTTTATGAATGAACGTGTGACATGGGCTACCCGTTTTCCTAATGCTTCTCCAAGCTGCAAGTCATTTTTGGTGATGTTGTCATCCACACCGGGCGGACAGCTTATCCCTACTCCATAGTAGGAACCGTATAAGGCGTTTTCCGGAACAGTGCCGGGTAAGCCCACAATGATCATGCCTTGATGAAGCATTGGGGTGATTAAGTTCAGCATGGTAGCCTCGAGTCCGCCGTGTACGGTGGCCGTCGTACAGAATACTGCCCCCACTTTATTGATCAGCGCACCCTCCGCCCATAGATAACCAAGTTTATCAATCCATGTTTTCAAACTCGAACTGATGGTGCCGAAATGACCGGGACAGCCCCAAATGATTGCATCCATTTCCTGAAGCTTATAAACATCCGCCTCGTTAACATGGTCAATGAGAACCTCAGCCCCAGGAACCGAAGCGGCTCCTTGAGCTATTGATTCGGCAAGTGCTTTCGTATGGTTGCCTTCACTGTCGTAAACAACATAGATCTTCATTTTTATTCCCCCATTTAGTTAAACCGATTTTTTTACTGGTGAAGGAAGCAAAGGTACATCCAAATGTTCCTGTTTAGCTTTTTTCATTGCTTTGTCCTTCCGAACGTCACGCAAAAACAGTGAGAGAACGATACCGGCAATTGCGAAGCCTGTTGCCCAAAAAAATGCATCATTGATTCCCATTACATTTGCTTGACCCTGGATTTGGGAAGAAATCAGCGACATGGCAGTTTCCTGTGCCTGTTCACTAGTTTGATTCATCGAACTCATGATGGATTGGACGATTGTTTGGTAATTCTGAACAAAACCGGGATCACTCGTACTCATTTCCGTTCCTAAAGAAGTTCCATGGAATGAAGCACGGGTAGTATAAATGGTCGTAACGAAGCTCGTACCAATGGCTCCGGTAACTTGTTTCAGCGTATTGCTCATTGCCGTACCATGGGTATTCAAATGCTTAGGAAGCTGGTTCATCCCAGCTGTCATGATCGGCATCATCAGTAAAGACATTCCTAGTGCACGGATGGCATAGATGATGACCAAAGTCGAATAGGAAGTTTCCGTAGTCAAATTAGCAAATTCGAAGGTTGTGACTGCAGTGATCGCTAACCCAAAAAGTGCTAATGGACGAGGACCGATTTTGTCAAATAATGCTCCTGAAATGGGCGACATCACCATCATCACAAGTGCTCCGGGTAACATCAATAGACCGGATTGAACTGGTGTGAAGCCTCTTAAGGTCTGCAAATATATTGGCAATAAGAATATCCCGGTAAACATGGCCACTGTGACGATGGCGGAAATGATATTCGATAATACGAACATGTCATACTTGAATACACGGAAGTCGAGCATAGGTGTTTCCGATTTTAGCTGTTGAACCACAAATAAGGTCAATAGGGTCAGCCCGATGATGATCGTTCCCAGAACGAGTGAATCCGTCCAGCCTTTGGAACCTGCTTCACTGACACCGTATAGTAATGATGCAACACCTAGCAAGGATAAAGAGGCGCCCAATAAATCCAATTTGATTTTCTTTGGTTCTGCTACATTATGCATGCTTAAAAGGGCAAGTATTATTACGATAATGCCTAATGGCACCATTGCGTAGAACATCACCCGCCAGCTATATTCCTGAATGACCCAACCTGATAAAGTCGGGCCGATGGCAGGGGCAAACATAATGGCAAGTCCGAATATCCCCATTCCTTTTCCGCGCATTTCCGGAGGGAAGATGAAAAGGATAATCGTCATGACCAATGGCTGGAGAATCCCGCCGCCAGCCGCCTGGATCAGCCGGCCTGTAAGGATGACGGGGAAATTAGGTGCAATCCCGCAGATGAATGTCCCGACAGTGAATAGAAACATGGCAGCAAGGAATAAAACGCGCGTGCCAAACCGTTCTATTAAGAAAGCGGAAAGTGGGATCAAGGCTCCGTTCACGAGCATGAATCCAGTTGATAGCCATTGAATCGTAGTCGCAGCTACATTGAATTCTGCCATCATCCTCGGCATGGCGACACTAAGCAGAGTTTGATTCAAAATGACCATGAACAAACCTAGCATTAAGATAATTAACATGGGGGCAAACTGTTTCATTCCCTTGTTTTCATTTACTGAGATGGTTTGAGAAGCCATTTATTGAAAAGCCTCCTTTCTGTATAACTGTGTAGCCGGTTTATTTAGTTGAAATTTTCACTTCTGCGTTCATTCCAGGCAGAACTTTATCGGATGGTGCTTTAATGGAGATTTTAACTGGTACTTTTTGAGTGACTTTCGTATAGTTCCCGCTGCTGTTTTGATTGCCCATCACTGAAAAGACAGACGTTGTGGCATAACCGATCTGTTCCAATGTACCTTCGAAAACAGTATCGGGATCTCCATCGATGATAATATCGACGCTGTCACCTTTTTCGATATCCTTCAATTTATTTTCCTCAATATTAGCCGTTATGGACAGGTCATCCATATTGATGGTCTGAGCTAGCGTTTGACCCGCTTGAACAAGCTGCTCATCATGCACTTGTGTTTTAACGATTGTACCTTGTGCTGCGGTTTTTACTGCTTCTTTTCCATCTAAGGTGGTTACATTGGCAACTTGGTCATTCTTATTTACACTGTCTCCTTCGTGTAAGTCCCAATCTGCTAATTTACCGGCAGCGGGGGCAACGATGGTATATAGCTCTCCCGACACTTTCGCTTCATCCGTTTTAATGAAATTCGTGCTTTCATAATAGTAATAAGCCCCACCGGCTAATACCGCTACTATAATAACCAAACCAATGACATTGATTAAAACTAAACGTCCTCTATTCACTTGTTTCGCCTCCAAAAATATTGATGATGTATTCCCTTTGATTAACGTTCATTAGCCAGAAATGATATCGCCTCCTATTCTTAATTGTATTTATTAATTTTAATAAATATTAATTTTTGTAAGTATTAATATTATAAGTAAAGAGTTTACCAGTTTAATTATTTTTTGTCATGTGAAATATTCTGAAAAATATTGGGAAATAAATACAGTTAAATAGTGAAAATTTGAATTTTTTTAGATTTTTAGGATATATGGAAAGTAAATTTGACAATGGAATGGCATTTAATTAAATTTAAGAGGTAGGATTGTCCTATATAAGGAGTGAGAAGGCTGGAATTCAAATGGGAAGTAACTAATAGTATAGAAATGCAGATATTTCGGATTAGGAAGAAGCTTAGGGCCATCGTAGCAAAAAATCTTCAGCCTTATGGATTAACGTCGCCTCAGTTTTTCATATTATTGATTTTGAAAAAAGAGGGGTCGATCAAATCGACCAAGCTGGCTGACTTCTTAACAGTAAAGCCAAGTGCGATTACCGTATTTGTAGATAAGCTGGTCGAAATGGATTATGTGAAACGGCAGCCCTCTGAAAAGGATCGCAGGGTCATCAATCTTGAATTGAAAGAGGCAGGGGAAGCTATTTTGGGGAGAGTCCTTGCGGATCATAACCAATTGATGGGCAAGAACTTCAACTCATTCTCAGAAGATGAGCTGCAGGATCTTTTGCATAAATTGGATACGATTGAAAAGGCTGCTGATAAGAACCTTTTGGATAATTGAATGAGGGGCCTGCTCGAAATAGAGACGAAAAAAGACGGTTCCCGGGAACCGTCTTTTTTTAATCTTCTACATACTGGACAGATAATTCGTTATCTTCCTTATGGAAGGACTGGAAGCTGACGATCAGCTTTTCAAGATGTTCCAATTGTTCGTCATATTCTATGACTGCAGAAATCAATGGTACAAGGCGGGCAGAGAGATGGCCCAGATTATCATGCATTTCGTCCACTTGATTTTGCTGTTCGAAAAAGTGGGCGAGCAGCTCTTTACGACTTAGGCAATCCTGGTCCCAATCTTCAATTTCGTCGATGGACTTGATTTTTTCGATATGCAGTAATATCAACTGTTCATGCTTGCGGATCAAGGAATCAAGCTGCTGTAAGATGCTCCGTTGGAAATCTTCAGGCATTTGATATACTTCATTCTCGAATTTATGGACTCTCTTCAAAGTTTCAAACGCTTTTTTTGTCGTTATGATCATCTGCCGATAAACGACAAGCTTTCTTGCTTTAGCTACACTGTTCTTCTTGAAATATTCCCGTTCCTCTTTGTACATGGAATAGATATGTTCCAGATCGAGTAACTCCGCCTTCAATCGGCTGATGTCTTTTTTCAATAAAGTGTGTTCTGTAGCATGCCTTGTGCTGATTCTGATCCATTTCAAGATGTCTTCCGTTACATCCGTGATGCGTGCATAAAGCTTTGCTTCGTACTTTGGAGGAATGAAAACCAGATTCACGATGAACGAAGAAATGATACCAAGCAAAACGGATGAGAGACGAATAAAGGCAAAATTCAGGAATTCCCCGTCCTGGCTTTCCATGATGGCAATGACCGTAACGATGGAAAGGACGATCGTTTTATCCATTTTCAGTTTTAAATTGATGGTTATGACAACCATTACGGCAAGACCGATTATAAAAATATCATTTCCGAACAACAAAACGAAGGAGACAGAAACCAATGCTCCGATGATATTTCCTTGAATTTGCTCCAACACCGTTTGATATGAACGGTAAATGGTCGGCTGTATTGCAAAAATTGCAGCAATCCCAGAAAGGACAGGAGCAGGAAGATTAAGCAGTTCCGATAGATAAAGCGCTAAAACAATTGCTATTCCTGTTTTGAGAATGCGGGCACCAAACTTCATATATGGGTTAATCCTTTCTTTGTGTTGTAATGGAACGTGGTATGAATAGACTCTATTTATATATAGGCTTTTGCCTAAAGTTGTATTCTAACTTATTTGTTAGTACTTTACACTAAAATAAGAAGATGTAAACAAAAAGTAATATACAGGATTTTCCTAAGGGTTACAATAGCTAAAATCAAGTTTAATATATAAAGATACGATAGGCAATTTCTTGAGCCTTTCAACTGTGTTTTCCATCGTTTAAAGACTATCCCAGAGGTATATGACTGGAAAAGGCTGATGCTCGAATTGAAGAGCACCAGCCTTTTTTTATATACTTTTGGCATCACTCCGTGGATACGGCAGGATCCGCCTGTTCTTTAACTGGAACGACCTGAAGGAAGTGCTCCCCAGGATTTTGAAGCAGTGTCTCTAAAGAGGCCGCTTCTTCGGGTTGACCATGATCCTTCAAGAGGGCCGTGTATTTGCCCAGAAGTTCGGCAACATCCTGCAGGCCTTTTTCGGAAAGGGGCTCAATGGAAATCTTTGCCCCTTTCGCAACCCGTTTCTTAATGACCTCTTTGGTTAATCCGGATTCGGCCTGTTGCCGTAAATAAACGACACCGCCTGTCATCCCTGCGCAAATCCATGGACCGGGATCACCCAGAACTAAACCTCTTCCATTTGTCATGTATTCAAAAGCGAATCCCTTAATATTGGAAGTTACCGCAATATTACCGTTTTCCTTTTCAGGAAGCGGTTGTTTTAATAATCCCCCAATGATCATATCCGCTCCGGAAAGCCGGATTCCCGCCCTGGCATCGGCATCGCCTTGGGCAATGAGGAGACCATGCTGTGCACCGTAACCAAATCCCTTACCGACGGAGCCATTGTAGAACTTCCCATCTTTTCCTGGAGATTTAAAGATGGCAATATTACCGCCAATCGATGTTTTGCCAATGCCATCCTGGGCACCGCCATTCACGCTGATTGAAATTCCCTCCGTATTGTATGCCCCAAGTCCGTTGCCCGGGATGGAACCATCCTGGTAGGATAGGTGAACGGGAGGAAGTTTTTTGTATGATCCATCCAATCTGCCCCTAACGCGGTGACAGGACACCCTGCTGCCGAGTACACGCTGCTCGGAAGTGATCGAGTTATAGCTACGGGATTGCTGCAGATCATCTACATGCGAATCAAGATATTCAGCGCCAACGGCTACCTGCATGGAGCCTTCATTCAAATATGCCGCCGTTTCTTTATGGGAGAACGGTGTAATATCCAGGTTTTTTAATAAATAGGTTAAATCCAATGATTGTTGACCTTTAACTTGCTGGAGCAAATCGGAACGTCCGACGATTTCCTGAAGATTCTTCACCCCAAGTGATCCGGTCAAAGATTTGAGTTCTTTTGCAAATGCACTGAACATATTCGTTAATCCTTGAACGGCTAAATCGAATTTTCGTGGAACAAAACGGCGCAGCCCATGTTCTTTCGCCTGCGCTTCCGATTCAATTTGGGTGGCAATTCCCACATGGCAAGTATCAAGGTGACATCCGCGGCACGTTGTACAGCCGACGGCAATCATCGAAAGGGTCCCAAAACCTACACGGTTTGCACCAAGCAGCATTACCTTTAATACATCCATCGAGCTTTTTAACCCACCGTCAGCCCAAATTTCAACATTCTGTCGGATACCTGACTCAAGCAGTGCATTATGGGCCGCTTTCACACCAATTTCAACTGGTAGACCGACATGTGCGAGTGCATGGATCCTGGCAGCACCCGTTCCTCCATCAAAACCGGACAGCGTAATGATATCGGCCCCCGCTTTTGCGACGCCGACAGCAATCGTACCGATGTTTGGAACGACTGGTACTTTGACAGCAACTTTCGCTTTGTCATTTGCCGTTTTTAGCTCATGGATCATTTGGGCCAAATCTTCAATTGAGTATATATCATGGTTATTGGAAGGGGAGATCAAATCGGAACCGATTGTTGCATTTCGGGCTTCTGCGATTTTCGCTGTGACCTTGGAACCGGGAAGGTGACCGCCTTCACCAGGTTTTGCCCCTTGCCCAATTTTAATTTCCAATAGATTTGAAGAGTTCAAGAGTTCTGCATTGACACCGAAACGGCCGGAAGCGATTTGCTGGCCGCGGGATTTCGGGTACTTGCCAAGCATATCCTTTATTTCCCCGCCTTCACCATTCATGCTGATCATGCCTAACCTCTCGGCAGCTTCCGCATAGGCACGGAAGGCAATCTCATTTTGTGATCCAAAGGACATGGATGCTATGACGAACGGCAATTCCTGTTCGCCGACCGAAAGACTGACTTCTTCAGAAGGGATGGAAGCATCTGAAGTTTTTAATGATGTCAAGTGGCGGATCGTCGTAGGATTGGATTCTTCCTGTTCGGTGATCTTCTCGCGATAAGCATCATAGTCCCCGGTTGAAGCAACCTCCCCGATAGACTTCCAAATCCTAGGGAACAGATGGAAGGTCTTGCCCATCCGTTCTTTTTCATTGGCGTAATCTTCCGCCCGCTGAATGGCATCTGCCTTGATTTTATCAAAATTATAGTCCAGATCATTCGATCCGAAGAAGTTAGCCACATTTAAATATTTCGCGATTTCCTCATGTAAACCGATGCTTGAGAAAAGTCTTCCATAGCCGCGCAGCTCATGAATGCCAATGGTGGAGATGACTTTCTCAAGCCCTTTCGTCAAGGAGTTATATAGATTGGTAACCCCCTTGATGTCATCTGAAGATAAGGAAAGGAACATATAATAGGGGCTTATTAAGTTGGCCCCTAGACCATAAGAAACGATGATATCATGCAGTGACCTTAGCGATGCTGAACGTAAAAGGATGGAACAATCACGGCGCTTGCCTGTGCGGACCAATGCTTGGTCGACGGCTGAAGTGACAAGGTGGGGATCAAGCCAAAGGTTGCCGTTTTGATGGGCAAGGGCATCATCCAGAACAAGCAGCGTTTTTCCTTCATCCACTGCATTGACACTTTCATCCGTTATCCTGGTCAAGGCATCTTTGATGTTTTCATCCTCTTTGAACGTGCTTGAAATGAAGTGCACGAGTTTTTGATCTTGGTTATATTTAATGAACTGATCATAGCTTGGCTGCGATAAGATTGACGAGCACTCATAACCCGTTGACCCTTCAATCAATAAGGGAGTCAGCAGCTCAGTGACATTTCCTTCCTTATTCGCTTCGAATAGGGCAGGACGTTTTCCGATGATGGTTCTTGTTGAGAAGTGCTCGGTTTCCCGGTCACGGTCGATCGCTGGGTTAGTTACAACGGCTACACTTTCCTTGATGAAATCAGCAATGTTGGTCCTTTGGGGATTAAGTGCTGCCAGTGGCGCATCGTGACCAAGTGAACGAATGGGCTCAGCGCCTTTTTCGGCCATCTGTTCCACTAATTGTACATGCTCCCTTTCCCACCCAAAGGCTTTATATTGACCATTATGAATGGCTTGCGTGTTTGTCATGGAGGTAACCTTTTCAAAAACTTGGGACTGTAAGCGGACTCGGTCATTGGAAAGGACGAAACGATCATTGAAGAGTTCAAATACTTTATCCTGGTAATCCTTGTATGTGTACAATTCAATACGGTCGCCGTTCCATTTCAAACCGATTTTTTCCCCAGGACCCATCGGTTTTGGATCTCCGGCATATTCACTGGAAGGGATGATTCCCGGTTCGGAAGTGAACATATAGGATGATTCCGTTTCAATATTCCATAGTGGGCGCAAGCCTAAAGAGTCGACAGAGAACACGGCTTCATCGCCGAAACGGGAGATGATGCCTGCCGGACCTTGTGCAAAATGACCCCATGCTTCCCTTAAATACGTATATAAGTCTTGTAAATGCTCTGGATACTCCTTGATTTCGTTGATGATTGGCGGGAACATAAGATCGACAGCTTCAAATAAAGAGTAGCCATGACGGCAGATGAAAGTCTCGATCGTCTTGTTTAAATCCTGTGAGTCGCTTCCATCTTTAGCGATGGGAACTCCGATCATTTTCGCTTCATCACGCAATTTGGCGATGGTATTGATTTCGCCATTATGACCAAGTACACTGAAAGGCTGGACCCGGAAGAAGCTTGAGAGGGTATTAGTTGAAAAACGATTATGTCCCAGTGTCATGGTGGAGGCAGCCAAAGGGTCAGCAAGATCAAGATAATAGGCAGGGAGCGTATCCCCCGCACCCATCACTTTGTATACCGCATGATGCTGGCTTAAAGATGCAACATGGATGAAATCACTTTTTTCGATGTCGGAAGTCAGCTCAAAAAGAACATTTGAAAGCTCCTGGTCATTATTGATGGTGGAGGTACAGGCAAATTGCCAGAACACTGGGTCTTCTTGAATGGCAATCGGTCCCAATGCCTCGGAACGGTAGGCTTTATCCGTTTCGAATATCAATGAGAGACCATGCTGGAGCAGTTTCTCCTTGACTTCGATTTTTAAGTCGTTAGCTTCTGTTTTTTTGCTTAAAAATAAGTGGGCGACTATGAAGGAATCTTGATCGACGATGCTTGAATCGACATTTACCGCTTCAAGCTTCTTTTTCCAAAGAGCCCGGGGAATATCGATATGGATGCCGGCGCCATCGCCCTCACCATTGATGAAGCCGCAGCGATGGTTCATTTTAACCAGGGCGTCGATACAGGCAAAGATGTTTTCGTTTGTAGGGATTTTCTTTTTTTCGATGCAGGAAACGATACCGCAGGCATCATGTTCTTCTTTGTGAAATTCCTTGAATGTAGCAGGTGTCCATTGTTGGGCCATAAATGTGGCAGGAATAAGGTTACCCTTATTCTCTGCCTTTCACCTCCTGTAGCATGTGTTTAGTGGGGGAAATATTAGTAAACCCGAACAATAGTCCAAGTTTTGTTAGATTGAAAGAAAGTGTATAAATGTATCCATATCATATCATTTAAATATTCAGAAATCAATTTTTTATACAGTGGGATGGATGCTGTGATTGATGGGATTTAGGTGGAAAGTGGCCTGAAATGCCAATATTAAAGATTTATTACAGGGGAATAAGAAACCCCCAAGATTGATGTACAACCTGGGGGTGTATAAAAAATGAATAATTATGCTGATTCGATTTATTATATTAGGTTTTTGAATGCATGTTCAACCGCTTTTAGAGTATAAGCGATATCGTCATCCGTGTGAGCAATTGTCAAGAACCAGGCTTCGTATTTTGACGGTGCCAAATTGATTCCCTGGTTGAGCATGAGCTTGAAGAACTTAGCGAACATTTCACCATCCGTATTTTCCGCCTGCTCATAGTTTTCAATTTTTTCTGTCGTGAAATAGATCGTCAGCGCTCCTTTAAGGCGGTTGATGGTGATCGGTACATTATATTGGCGAGCCGCTTTCAGGATGCCTCCTTCAAGGATTTTCCCCAGCCGGTCAAGCTCGTCATACAGCCCGTCTTCTTTAAGTACTTCTAAGCAAGCGATCCCGGAAAGCATGGAAGCTGGATTTCCTGCCATTGTACCCGCTTGATAGGCTGGTCCCAGCGGGGCGACAGAATCCATGATCTCTTTTTTACCGCCATAGGCTCCAATAGGAAGCCCGCCCCCGATGATTTTTCCGAGCGCGGTCAAATCGGGTTGAATTCCCAAGTAGTCCTGTGCCCCTCCATACATGAAGCGGAATGCTGTGATGACCTCGTCAAAAATGACGAGTGATCCGGCTTCGTGAGATAATGAAATGACTTCTTCCAAGAAGCCTGGGCTTGGTTCCACGATTCCGAAGTTGCCGACAATCGGTTCAACCAGAACGCCAGCAATTTCATTGCCCCATTTATCCAGTGCTTCTTTAAATGACTTGATATCATTGAAAGGTACCGTGATGACTTCTTGTGCGATGCTTTTTGGAACGCCGGCAGAGTCCGGTGTACCTAAAGTGGACGGGCCGGAACCTGCAGCGACGAGAACAAGGTCGGAGTGTCCGTGGTAACAGCCTGCAAACTTGATGATCTTATCCCGTCCTGTGTAAGCGCGGGCAACGCGGATGGTGGACATGACGGACTCAGTTCCTGAATTGGTGAAGCGGACTTTATCCATGGATGGTATGGCTTCTTTCAACATTTTGGCAAATTTGACCTCATGTTTTGTCGGTGTGCCGTATAAAACGCCTGTTTCTGCAGCTTTAACGATAGCCTCCGTAATATGTGGATGCGCATGACCTGTGATGATCGGGCCATATGCAGCTAAATAATCGATATATTTATTGCCGTCAACATCCCAGAAATAAGCACCCTGGGCATGATCCATCGCAACCGGTGAACCGCCTCCTACAGCTTTGTAAGAACGGGATGGGCTGTTAACCCCGCCAACGATATGTTCCAATGCCTCTTTATGTAAAAGCTCCGAATTACTAAAATCCAATCTTAAAACCTCCTAAGAATATAAACATATTTCCTCTTAATCATAGCACTTTTCCGTCCGTAAATCTGGGGTCGAAGGCTAGGAAATGTGATGCGTCCCCTCATGGAAGCGCTGCAACCCTAGAACATCAGGATTCAGGGCCTTCATTTTGTTTGCGAAAGGGGGTTGGATCCCAAAACCCCGGTTATGAAAGTAAGAATGGCCAAGATGGTGTCAGGGTTTTCGATGTCGAATGATTGGCGGTTCATTTCGCCCTGGGCTTGGTAATAGATTAGTTGGCCGGTCCCTTTCTCTTCATTAATGCAAAGATGGAAGCTGATGGGGGTGCTTTCAATCGACCCGCTGGAATCCCTTTGGATGACCTGGCATAATAATTCACCGTACTCATCTTCATAAAGGAAGTCATATCGAAGGTCGAAAACGACTTTTTCAATTTGGGATAGTAATAATTTTTTGATATTCATAGCATACTCGTCTCCTTTATATATGTAACTGGTACAACGGCTATTCCCTCCCTGAAAATGGTAAATGGCAGCCAAGCATTTTTATTGTCTAAAAAGGGTAGGTTGGATAAACTAATTCATTAGGACAAGAGATTACGGAGGATGTAACAGGATGAGTGATGCAATTCAAGTGAAACAGCTTCGGAAGGAATTTAAGTCGGCATCAAGCCGTTCAGGGCTAAAGGGTGCCTTCCGGGATTTACTTACCAGAAATTATAAAATCGTCCCTGCCGTCAATGATATCAATTTTACTGTAAAAAAGGGTGAGATGGTAGCGTATATCGGGGAAAATGGTGCAGGGAAATCGACCACGATCAAAATGCTGACAGGTATTTTGGAACCGACAGCAGGTGAAATCACGGTCAATGGCATGAACCCACATAAAGAAAGGGAAAAGTTCACTCAGACAATCGGAGTCGTATTCGGTCAGCGCTCACAGCTTTGGTGGGATATTGCGGTTCAAGAGTCGTTTAGGCTGTTAAAAAAGGTCTATAAGGTAACAGATGAACAATATAACGGTCATATGGAACATGTCATCAAGACGCTTGATATCGGTCCTTTGCTGGACAAACCAGTGCGTAAACTCTCGCTTGGTCAGCGGATGCGCTGTGAGCTTGCGGCAGCTTTGATCCACAATCCGCCTTTACTGTTCCTGGATGAGCCGACAATTGGACTTGATGTACTCGTGAAAATGAAGATTCGTGAGTTCCTGAAAGAAATCAATGAGAAATATAATACGACTATCCTTTTGACTACACATGATCTAGGAGATATTGAAGCTTTATGTGAGCGTGTAATCATGCTTGATGAAGGACAAATCATCTATGATGGGGAATTGCAGAGTTTGAAAAATAACTGGGCGGAGGAAAAACAGATCCATTTTCAATTCATCGAGCCAATCGCATTGGAGGAATTACAATCATTAGCACTCCCATTTACCGCTAACTGGGTTTATGATGAGAAAAATCAAACTTACATTGCCTTGTTGAAAGAAGAAAGTGATCATATTTCACAGCTTGTTTCAGCTGTCGTATCTCATTTTAAAATTAAAGACATCAAAATCCATGAAACGTCCATTGAAGAGATCGTTCGCAATATTTACGAAGAAGGCACTGTCTGACTCTCTTATCATTAAGAAACAACGTGTCTATCAAGAAGGGGGAGGGCCATGGGGAAGTATGTTGCCATGATCCGCATGCGTTTTTTGATGATGCTTGCGTATCGAACGGATTATTATACCGGCATTTTAATTTATAGCATTAATATCGGTGCTTATTATTTCTTATGGAATGCCATATATGGAGAAAAAAGCTCAATTGAAGGACTTTCAAGCATGCAGATGACAACCTATGTCGCGGTTGCATGGATGGCGCGCGCATTTTATTTCAATAATATTGACCGCGAAATCGCCACTGAAATTAAAGACGGCAAGGTTGCCATTGAGATGATCCGGCCTTATAACTATTTAGGTATGAAAACGATGCAAGGACTTGGGGAAGGGATATTCCGTTTCTTCTTCTTCTCGATTCCGGGGATGCTTCTGGTAGCATTCATTTTTCCTATCGAATTGCCGCACGAGCCGGCTACGTGGGGGATGTTCGGCATTTCCTTGCTGTTCAGCTTCATCATCAATACACAAATTAACTTACTGACGGGAATCACTACCTTTTTCTTATATAATAATGCCGGATTAATCCGCGCTAAAAGGGTTATCATTGATTTATTTTCCGGTCTGCTGCTGCCCATCAGTTTCTATCCTATATGGGCGCAGGAAGTGATGAAATATTTACCCTTTCAAGGGATCAGCTATGTACCAAGCATGATTTTTACGAACGGGTACAGTTCAGGCGAAATTGGCATGGCACTTTTACAGCAGTTAATTTGGTGCATCATTCTCATAATACCGATTCAGCTTTTATGGATAGTCGCAAAAAAACAGCTGATTATTCAAGGAGGTTGACAGGATGTTTTATGTATCGATGTTTTTTCAATATGTGAGTCAATATATGAAAACAAGACTGCAATATCGAGCCGATTTCTTCATGGAAATCCTATCTGACCTGCTGAATCAGGTCGTGAATCTGGTATTTATCTTAGTCGTTTTTGGACATACACAATTTTTAAGCGGCTGGAGCCGAGAAGAAATCATATTCATTTATGGATTTTTCCTTATCCCATTCGCCCTTTTTTCAGCCTTTTTCAACATCTGGGATTTTAATGACCGCTATATCGTCAAAGGTGAAATGGACCGGATATTAACAAGGCCGATACATAGCCTATTTCAAGTCATTTTAGAAAGAATCGAGCTTGAAGCGTTATTTGGTGTTGTGACCGGTTTGATCATTATATTCTATTCGGGGATTTCATTGGATTTGCAGCTAGCGTGGTATGACCCGATCCTTTTCATCATTTTTGCTATAGGCGGGGCCCTTGCTTATGCAGCCATATTCGTTGCGATAGCAAGCATTGGTTTCTGGTCGGATGCGAAAACCTCCATCATGCCAATGATGTACAATATCGGGAACTATGGGCGCTATCCTGTAGATATTTATAATAAGGTCATTCGTTTTGTCCTTACGTGGGCGCTGCCATTCGCGTTTGTTGGTGTCTATCCGGCATCTTATTTCCTAAGAAAAGAAGAGTGGTATGCATATGCATTTGCCACACCTGTAATCGGGGTTGCCTTTTTCGTGATATCCGTTTTCATATGGAATCAGGGAGTGAAGAGGTACCGCGGGGCAGGGAACTAAAAAAACCCCTTCAACAGCATTCATGTTGAAGGGGTTTTTGTTTAGTTCCTTTTTTTCTTTCTTTCAATATATCTTGCTTGTGCTTCATCATATTGCTGCTTTTCCTCTTCCGTTTCCGGAATGACCTGAGGTACTTTTGTCGGCTTACCGTCTTCATCAATGGCCAGCATCGTTAAAAAAGCGCGTGCCGTAAGCTGTTTTTCACCTGTTAATAGGTTCTCACGCTCCACTTTCACGAATACCTCCATTGATGTGCGATGAGCACAGGTGACATAAGCTTCAAGATTGATCGCATCCCCTGTCTTGATGGGGGCCAAAAAATCAAAAGAGTCGCTTGAAGCAGTCACAACGGGTTTTCGACAATGGCGCATAGCTGAAATGCAGGCTATTTTATCAACATAGGCCATTACTTTTCCGCCAAAGATGGTATTGTGATGATTTGTATCCGGTGGAAAAACAAGGTCGGTTAAAAAAGTCCGTGACTGCTGTGTTGGATGGGCAACATTCTTTTCCATCATTGGCCTGTTGGTTTGGCCAAAAGGTTTTCACGGACGATTTTTGCTGCTTCGACCATGTTATTCAGGGAAGCGACGGTTTCCGGGATACCCCTTGTTTTCAGGCCGCAGTCGGGATTGATCCAAAACTGGTCTTTATTTAATACCTTGATGCCCCGTTCAATCATATCGACCATTTCTTCCACTGCCGGAACACGCGGGCTGTGAATATCATACACACCCAGGCCAATGCCTTTTTCATATGTTTTTTCCTCGAATGCGGAAGCAAGCTCCCCATGACTACGAGATGTTTCGATGGAAATTACATCGGCATCAAGGGAGGAGATGACATCCATGAAACTGTTGAAGTCGCAATAGCACATATGCGTATGAATTTGGGTTGTTTCCTCCACGCTTGATGTGGATATCAAGAATGAATTTACAGCCCAGTTCAAATACTCGTCGCGATCGCTTTTTTTCAATGGCAGACCTTCTCTAAGTGCAGGCTCATCAACCTGAATCATTTTAATTCCAGCAGATTCCAATGCAATGACTTCCTTTTCCAAAGCGAGCGCCAGCTGATAACAAACATTCTCCCTGGAAATATCATCACGGACAAATGACCAATTCAAAATCGTAACAGGACCTGTAAGCATTCCTTTTACCGTCTTCTTCGTCAGTGATTGTGCGTAAACACTTTCCCTGACTGTCATCGGTTCGATGAAATGGATGTCGCCATAGATGACTGGTGGTTTTACGCAGCGGGATCCATAGGATTGGACCCAACCCTTTTCCAGAAAGACGAATCCGCCTAACTTATGGCCGAAGTATTCAACCATATCCGTCCGTTCGAATTCCCCGTGAACGAGAACATCCAAACCGATTTCTTCTTGGATTTCGATCCATTTGCCGATTTCTTCGTTAACGAATGTTTCATATTGCTGAGCGGTCCAATCTCCTTTTTTGAATTTCCCGCGTGCTTGTTTAACTTCAAGTGTCTGCGGAAAGCTACCGATCGTAGTCGAAGGAAGGAAAGGCAATTTGAAAAATTCCTGCTGTTTTTGGTAACGCTCTTTAAATGGAATTTGACGGCCGGCGGTCCTGGTTTTAACCTTTTCGACTTTCGATCGTACAGTCCCATGATTCCGTGCATTCGAACTTGCTAACGTTTGAACCGTAATTTTATTGGCATCGACTTTTTCGGCGATTGCTTCAAAGCCTTGATTATTCCCTTTGACCAAGAGTGTGATTTCCTCAAGTTTCTCGTCAGCGAAAGCAAGGGCCTGTTTCACTTCTTTTGAAAGGGCGGATTCATTACGAACGGTCACTGGGACATGAAGCAGGGAACAAGAGGGCTGAAGCCAGATTTGGTCTTCGGCTACCTTTTTCTTAAGAGTCTCGATCAATTGAATTTTTTTCGATAAATCAGATAGCCAAATGTTTTTTCCGTCAATCACACCTGCAGCAAGCACTTTGTCCTTCGGGAAGCCGGATGCTACAAGATTACTTAGATTCCTCCCTTTATCATGTACAAAATCAAGACCGATTCCTTGGACTTTTAATTCGATGACTTCTTGGTAGTGTTCCACGGCATCAAAGTATGTTTGTAGCATGATGTTCAGGTTTGGTGCTGCTTCATTCAGCTTTTCATAGAGGTAAGTAACAGTTTGCATATCATCCTTGGAAATGGATGAAACAAGAGCAGGTTCATCCATTTGTACCCACTTCACGCCTTCTTGCTCCAACTCCCGCAGGATTTGCGTGTATAGGGGAAGCAAGCTCAAGATGATGCCAGGGATCTCTTGTTTATTGAAGCCTTTGGAGAGGGAGATGAAGGTATAAGGTCCGATCAACACGGGCTTCGTTTCAATCCCTAGCTTTTCCTTGGCTTCCCGATATGCTGCAAGTGGTTTATTTTCTGTTAAAGTCAGCTGTGGCAGTTTTAATTCAGGGACAATATAGTGATAGTTCGTATTGAACCATTTCGTCATTTCGGAAGCGACTTCATTATTGTTTCCGCGAGCCATTGAATAATAGACCGAAAGGGGAACGCTACCGCCTTCATAGGCTGTATAACGTTCAGGAACAAGACCGAACATGACGGACATATCGAGCATTTGATCATAGAAAGTGAAGTCGTTGACAGGAATGATATCAATGCCCCGCCGCTTCTGTTTTTGTACGTTGCCTAAACGGATTGCTTTTAGTTGTGCCGTAAATTCGGCTTCATCGATTTTACCTGACCAGTAAGCTTCCAATGTACGTTTCCATTCACGATCTTCCCCGATTCGAGGGTAACCCAAACTACTGCTTTTCAAAATTCCCATCCTCCCAATTCATATTATTGAACAATAAAAAAAGCATCCCTAACCGTCAAAAGAGAAAGTTAGAAATGCTTAAAATAAGAGGCACGCAGAATGCCCCTTACAATTATAAGGTCCCTAACACCTCCCTATCTCCCGTAGGTTAAAACAGTGTTGTTGAAATAGGCAGGTCTCCTGACTTGGGGATTATCATTAGCGGCGGGCCTTCCCGATCCGTTGATCAGTGGCATATTGGATGGCGCTAACACTCCCATTACAGTGGCGGGACCGTGCCGGAATTACACCGGACTTCCCTTTTAATCCTAATTTATAATTAGGAACCTATTTCCACATATGAAATTTTACAAAACCTGCCTTTATAAACTGTTTGCAGGTTGAAGATTTTTAAAATAAAAACTATTTTAAAAATTTAGACAACCTTAACATATCCAACCAAAAGGGTCAACATGAGATTCGGGAAAAGAATCCGTTTTTTGAGTGTGTTGGTGATGAGGATAAGGTCTGTTCCTAAAAAAGAATATATTGTTTGGACAGGGAGTATGTATAGAGGGAGTGGCGTATTGAAATGGGGCGTTGGGGATGACTTTCTACATCTTGATTGCAGGAATCATTTTTTGCATGGTGATGAGCATTCGTACGTTATTTCTTGTTGAGTCGGGAGGAAAGAAGTTTTCTCTGGAGGATATGCTGTGGCTTGGCAATTTATATGCGACGATATTGGTTGGATTTGCACTGATTTATTTATTATACGAGCTTCAGAATCATTCGGTGATTCTTGATATGGGCAATCGGTTGGATGGCACTTTCTATGAACAGTTGAAGACTTCCTTTTACTTTAGTGCGATGACGATGTTTTCTGTAGGTTATGGAGATATAGCCCCGATTGGCATGGGAAGGATGATAGCTACCATTCAGGCTTTCATCGGGTATACACTGCCGGCAGCGTTCGTGATTCGGACAGTTATCGATTTGGAGCAGAAAGATAGGAAGGATAAATGAAAGTTGTGTTTCTTTCGATTATTGGGTACTCTTACCATAATGAAAGAAATGGAGGGTTCAATATGACTGTTAAAATTGGAGAAAAAGCACCTGATTTCAAACTCCCTGCAAACAATGGTGAAATGGTTTCCCTATCGGATTTTAAGGGGAAAAACATTGTTTTATATTTTTATCCAAAAGACATGACGCCAGGTTGCACGACGGAGGCCTGTGATTTCCGGGACCATAATGAGCAATTTGAGGAATTGGACGCGGTCATCATTGGTATCAGCCCAGATCCAGCGGCACGTCATGAAAAGTTCATCGAAAAGCATGGATTGCCTTTTCTGCTGCTTGCTGACGAAAATCATGAAGCGGCTGAATCATTTGATGTTTGGCAATTGAAAAAGAACTTTGGCAAGGAGTATATGGGCATTGAACGTTCAACTTTCCTGATAGATAAGGCTGGTAAGGTAGTCAAAGAATGGCGTAAAGTAAAAGTCAAAGGCCACGTCGAAGAAGCTCTTGAAACTCTTCGCGACCTCGAAAAATAAGGGACAGGCAGATGAAGGATGAGCGAATAACGAAGCTTGCAGCCAGGCTGATTCATCATTCGATACAAATACAGCCAAAAGAGAGAATCCTCATACGGGGGCATATCAACACGAAACCATTATTGAAAGAGCTGATTGATGAAATATACAGAGTGGGTGCTTATCCATATGTAGAACTCGAAGACGATGAGATAAGCCGCCACCTGTTACAAGGGAATGTGAAGGAACAACTTGACACATCTTCGCAATGGGCTCTGAAGAAATATACGGATATCGATGCAGTCATCATCATCACAGGGGAAGAAAACGAAGTGGAAATGACTGATGTTCCCATCGAGAGGCACCGTCTTCAGGGGGAGGCCATGAATTCCCCCACTCTTTTCTATGTAAACAACCGACGTTGGGTCTTACTTAATTATCCAACCAACGCATCAGCGCAAAAAGCCGGCATGCCCTTCAACACGTACCAAGACTTTCTGTTGAACGTTTGCACCATGGATTACGGGAAAATGGAGGCGGCCTTGAAACCGTTAAAACAATTGATGGAACGGACTGACAAAGTCAGGATCGTTTCACCAGGGACAGATTTGACCTTTTCCATTAAAGGTATGCCGGCCATCATATGTGCCGGAAAAAAGAATTTACCGGATGGGGAAGTGTTTACGGCACCCATAAAAGATAGTCTCAATGGAAGGATATCCTTCAACACACCCACAACCTATGAAGGAATCACCTTTAGTGACATAGAATTAAACTTTGAAAAGGGAAAAATCATTAAAGCAACTTCCAATCGTGACTCAGAAATGAACCAAATTCTTAATATTGATGAAGGGTCCCGGTTTATAGGGGAGTTCGCAATTGGAATCAATCCATATATATTGGAACCTATGGACGATATATTGTTCGATGAGAAAATAAGCGGGAGTCTGCACTTGGCTATTGGACTCTCCTATGAAGAAGCGGATAATGGAAATCGTTCATCGATACATTGGGATATGGTCTTGATCCAGCGTCCGGAATATGGGGGCGGTGACATCTATTTTGACGACGTCCCGATCAGAAGGGATGGCGATTTCATTTTGCCTGATTTACATGCATTAAACCCAAATTGTTTAAAATAAAGCCTTTTTTAATAAGGGGAAGGCTTTTGTCCAACTCAAAAAGGGGACACCTGAATATGCTTTATTAAGGGAATACCTCCTCAGAGAAAGTTGCGCGGGACACATAGAGCCCGTGTTTTTTTTATGTTAATTAAAAGGGAGAGATAAACATGTTAATACTTTCGACTGTCATTCCGAATGAAGGTATCCAAACGAAGATGGTGGAAGCTTTTCCAGATTTGAACTTCATTTATCAAAAAGGATGGACGGATGGGCCGCTTCGTGAAGCGGAAATCCTAATTACATATGGTGAAGACTTAACTGAAGAAATCATTGGGAAAGCGGCGAACTTGAAATGGATCATGGTCATGAGTGCAGGGATGGAATTAATGCCATTTAAAGCCATTGAGGAACGTAGCATTCTGGTGACAAACGCAAGAGGCATTCATAAAATCCCGATGGCCGAGTATACGATAGGGATGCTTTTGCAATATGAAAAGAAATTGAAAATGCTTATCAAGAATGAAAAGGAAGAATTGTGGGATAGAAAGATTGAAGTAGGGGAATTGAATGGCAAGACTATGCTCGTTATTGGTGTCGGTGCAATTGGAGGGGAGGTAGCTCGTCTTGGGAAAGCCTTTGGGATGACGACGATGGGAGTGAACCGGAGCGGGAAGCCAGTGGAATCCATCGATCACCTTTATACTCTGGATAATTTATTGGAAGCCTTACCGGGAGCTGATTATATCGTATCTGTCCTGCCAAGTACGGATGAAACGAAGGGCCTTCTGGAAAAAGAGCACTTTAAAGCAATGAAAGAATCTGCAGTTTTCGTGAATATTGGCCGCGGAGACCTGATTAACGATGAAGTGTTGATCGAAGCCCTGGATGCCGGGGAGTTGTCTCATGCCATCTTGGATGTATTTGACCCGGAGCCTTTGGGAAAAGGGCATCCGTTTTGGAGGATGGAGAAAGTCACAGTCACACCGCATCTATCAAGTAAAAGCGGAGAATATCTACCAAGAACCTTTGCCATTTTCGAAAAAAACATGCGTGAATACCTGAAAACTGGAAATGACTTCACCAACGTAATCGACTTATCTAGGGGATACTGAACTCAAAGCAGAAATGGTATAGATTCATTGTGTTCATGAATAAACTAAAAAAGAATGGTTAAGCCATTGAATTATTGACAAATTCAACGCATAAAAGGTACACTATTTATAAATATTACAATTTAAGAATTCATACTTAATTAGAAAAAGAGGTGGACGACGGTGTCTGAAGTTCAGTTAAAAGAAGCGTTGGATTCCTTAAAAGATACCGGTGTAAGAATAACTCCTCAACGCCATGCGATACTTGAGTATTTGATAAACTCCATGTCCCACCCCACCGCTGATGATATATATAAAGCGCTGGAAGGCAAGTTTCCGAATATGAGCGTGGCAACGGTTTATAACAATCTGCGTGTGTTCCGTGAGGTAGGTTTGGTAAAAGAACTTACGTATGGTGATTCTTCAGCAAGGTTTGACTTTGTGACGACGAATCATTATCATGTAATTTGCCAAACTTGCGGGAAAATTGTGGATTTCGATTATCCTGCATTGGATGAAGTCGAGCATTTTGCTGCACAAGTCACAGGTTTCAATGTTAGTCACCATCGGATGGAAATCTACGGCGACTGTACGGATTGTGCGAAAAAAGAATCGCATTAAAAAAAGTTCCTCCACTTGGTTGGAACTTTTTTTCATGTTATCTAGAAATGATACAATTGTTAAAGACTTCTTGAAAGGGAATTCAGCTAGCGGAATTCCTCTAGTCATGCAGGCTTTTTCGGTTATATTTTTCGTTGAATTCTTCGCCTTCCAACTTTTTGTCAAGTGTCAATGGTTCTTCACAATGCATGCAAATATCTACACGCCCTAGTATTTTTGTGGGTTTGCTGCAATTAGGGCAGACAACTTGGATCGATTTTGTAGAAAGCATTCCAATCCAAAAATAAACCCCTGTGCTTGCGATGATGAATAAAAGGCCCAGCCCCATGAAAATCGTCATGACAACAGGATTCGTTTTGAAGAAAAGTCCAAGGTACATTACGATGAAGCCGATGAAAATCAAACTCAAAGCAAAAGTACGTATTTTATTGATTTTGCTAGAATATTTAGCCATGGATTGTCCCTCCTAAAATATAACTTTAACTATAACATAAACAATGGATGGAACAAAAAAGAAATAAAGGATACATATTACTTTTGAATTCAAATAGTTTGGGTAAGGGAAATAAGCAGGAATTTGAAGAGTTTTGTCGAAAATCTAAAAAAAAAGGTTTTGGAGGAATTTATGATGGAAGATATCCTTCGCCCGATTTATCAAGAGCGAGCAAGTTTAAAATCTACACTTGGAATCTTGTTAATAGAAAAAAGAGATGATAATAGCGCAATCACCGATACATTTGACTACATCCTTTTTGTAATTGCAGACGAAGCCGAAGAGGCCGTGTTTTTAAAGCATTACACTTATCAGGATAAAAAGGCAGCCTTGCATATCGTAAAGGAAGACCAGTTAAAAGAATGGCTTCTATTAGGCACGAACCGAAAAGTGATTGACTGGATATATAACGGGAAGGTCATTTTTGACCGGAATGAATATTTGGACCGTTTGAAAACCGAAATCCGTGAGTTCCCCTTCTATGGAAGGAAGTTAAAGATGGGGATGGAATTTGCAAAGTTAATTCGCAGGTACATGGATGGGAAAAGCTTCTTTGAAAAAGGCCATCATCTTGAGGCATACAACCATATCGTTCATTCCTTGCATCACTTGGCCCGTTTGGAAATAATTGAACAAGGCTTTTATCCGGAGGTTACGGTCTGGAACCAAGTGAAGCATATGGAACCTGAAATTTTCAAGTTGTATAAAGAATTGATCAGCAGTGAGGAAACTCTCGAAAAAAGATTGGAGCTTCTATTCCTTGCGAGTGAGTTTCTTATTTATTCTCGGACGAATGCGGGTTCACAGCATTTGGTTGAAATAATGGGGACGAAAGAAGATCCGTGGACGATTGCGGAGCTAATGGAGCATCCGGAAGTGAAGTTTTATTCAGTGGACCTAGGTGTTTTATTGGAATATTTGATAGAGAAGAAGGTAATCGACGTCATCAAAGCGGAGACCAAAGGGCACGAGGTATATCATCGGTTTTATAGGGTTTCAAAAAACTTTTAAAAAAATGCAATTTTATTGTTGACCATTAATAATATAGGTGTTATATTAATACATGTCGCTGCGGGACATCAGCTTTCGCAGCTTCATCAAAACGAAAACAACTTAAAAAAAATAAAAAAACATGTTGACAATGAAGTTGAAAACATGATAAGATGTAAAAGTCGCTTACGAGGTAAACGACAGCGAAATTGCTCTTTGAAAACTGAACAAAACAAAGCGCCAACGTTAAATTTTAAGTGAGCACACACTATCAAAAAGCAAATGAGCAAGTCAAACATTTCTTCGGAGAGTTTGATCCTGGCTCAGGACGAACGCTGGCGGCGTGCCTAATACATGCAAGTCGAGCGAATCGACGGGAGCTTGCTCCCTGAGATTAGCGGCGGACGGGTGAGTAACACGTGGGCAACCTGCCTATAAGACTGGGATAACTTCGGGAAACCGGAGCTAATACCGGATACGTTCTTTTCTCGCATGAGAGAAGATGGAAAGACGGTTTACGCTGTCACTTATAGATGGGCCCGCGGCGCATTAGCTAGTTGGTGAGGTAATGGCTCACCAAGGCGACGATGCGTAGCCGACCTGAGAGGGTGATCGGCCACACTGGGACTGAGACACGGCCCAGACTCCTACGGGAGGCAGCAGTAGGGAATCTTCCGCAATGGACGAAAGTCTGACGGAGCAACGCCGCGTGAACGAAGAAGGCCTTCGGGTCGTAAAGTTCTGTTGTTAGGGAAGAACAAGTACCAGAGTAACTGCTGGTACCTTGACGGTACCTAACCAGAAAGCCACGGCTAACTACGTGCCAGCAGCCGCGGTAATACGTAGGTGGCAAGCGTTGTCCGGAATTATTGGGCGTAAAGCGCGCGCAGGTGGTTCCTTAAGTCTGATGTGAA